>JANOOM010000611.1:0-13855 GCA_031421335.1 Armatimonadota bacterium | reverse complement strand
GGATGAACAGCGGCCCGGCGCAATTTCGCCGGGCCGCTGTCTTTGGTCTGCGTCAATCGGCTAAGGCACAAAATACACAGCGGGCAGCATTCCATAGATCATTCGCACGACCCTCGAGACCCCGTCGTCCTCGGCCAGGTTGATGGCTCGGACGCCCTGGGTGTTGCGGCTCGACGAGCGGATATCGTCCACGCGCAACTGGATCGTGATGCCCTCGCGCGTCATGATCAAGAGCCGGTCCTCGGGGCTGACGATCTTGGCGTCCACGATGTCGCCGGTTTTCTCCGAGAGCGACATGGTCAGGACGCCCTTGCCGCCGCGCGTCTGGCTGCGGTAGTCCTTCAGCGGCGTGCGCTTGGAGATGCCGCGCTCGCCGATCACCAAGAGGTCCAGGGCGTTGTCCACGACGGCCATGGCGACGATCATATCGTCCTTGGCTTCGGAAAGCATGATGCCCCGGACGCCGCCCGCCGAGCGCGAGCGCGGGGTCAGGTCGGTCTCGGCGAACCGGATGGACATGCCCTTGCGGGTGACCAGGATGATCTCGTCCTTGCCGGTTGTGTGGGCGACCCAGCGCAGGGCGTCGTCTTCCTCGATGTCGAAGACGATCAGCCCGTTGTTGCGGAGGTTGACGAACTCGGCCAGCGGCGTCCGCTTGACCTCGCCGCACTCGGTCGCGAAGAGCAGGAAGCCCTCGACGTCCTTGTACTCCTTCATCGGCACCGTCGCCGTGATGCGCTCGCCGGGCTGGATGTTGATGAGGTTGATGACGGCCGTCCCCATCGCCGTCCGCGAGGTCTGCGGCACCTCATACGCCTTCAAGCGGTAGACGCGGCCCCGGTCGGTGAAGAACAGGATGTAGTGGTGCGTGGTCGCCACGAACAAGTGCTCGATGCTGTCTTCTTCCTTGATGGATGCCCCGATGCGGCCCCGGCCGCCCCGGTGCTGGGTCGGGAAGGTCTCTTTGGGGACGCGCTTGATGTAGCCGTCGCGCGTGATCGAGACAATCATCTCTTCTTCAGGGATGAGGTCCTCATCGCCGATCTCTTCGGCCTCCATTGGGACGATGCGCGTCCGGCGCTCGTCGCCGTACTTGTCCCTGAGCTGCCGCATCTCCTGCTTGATAATGGCCGTGACGCGGGCCGGGGTCGCCAGGATGTCCTCGTAGTAGGCGATCTGCTTGAGCAGTTCTTTGTACTCGTTTTCCAGTTTTTCGCGCTCTAGCCCTGTGAGTGCCCTGAGCTGCATGACCAGGATGGCGTCGGCCTGGAGCTGGGAAAGCGAAAAGCTCGCCATCATCTCATTGCGGGCCAGTTCCGGCGTCCGCGAGCGCCGGATGAGGGCGATGATCTCGTCCAAGAAGTCCAGCGCGATCTGCAAGCCTTCCAAGATGTGGGCGCGCGCCTTGGCCTTGTTCAGCTCGAACAGGGTCCGCCGAACGATCACCTCGCGCCGGTGCGTCAGGAAATGTCCCAAAGCATCTTTGAGCGTCAGGATGCGCGGCTGGCCGTCCACGAGGGCGAGCATGTTGACCCCGAAGGTCGTCCGCAGGGGCGTGTGCTTGAGCAGGAAGTTCAGCACCTTGCGCGGGTAGGCTTCGCGCTTCAAGGTGATAACGATCTTCATGCCGGTCCGGTCGGAATAGTCGTTCAGGTCGGCGATGCCCTCGATCTTTTTCTGCTTGACGAGGTCCGCGATCTGCTCGATGAGCCGGGACTTGATGACCTGGTACGGCAGTTCGGTGACGATGATCTGGTTGCGCCCGTTCTCGATCGGCTCGATGCTCGTCCGGGCCTGCATGACGACCGAGCCGCGCCCAGTCGCGTAAGCCTGCCGAATGCCCTTAGTGCCCAGGATCAGCGACGCGGTCGGGAAGTCCGGCCCCTTGATGAAGGTCATCAGTTCTTCGAGGTCGGCATCGGGGTTATCAAGCAGGTGGATGGCCCCGTCCACGATCTCGCGCAGGTTGTGCGGCGGGATGTTGGTCGCCATGCCGACGGCGATACCGGACCCGCCATTACACAGGAAGTTCGGGAACTTGCCCGGCAGCACGGTCGGCTCGCGCCGCGTCTGGTCGTAATTCTCGGCCCAGTCCACAGTATCCCGGTCCAGGTCCTGTAACATCTCCATGGCGAACGGCGTCATGCGCGCTTCAGTGTATCTCTGAGCCGCAGGCGGGTCTGCATCAATGCTGCCGAAATTCCCTTGTCCATCCACCAAAGGGTAGCGCATGTTGAAGTCCTGCGCCATGCGGACCATCGTCGCGTACAGGGCCACGTCGCCGTGCGGGTGGTAGTTCCCCATGCACTCCCCAACGATCTTAGCGGACTTGCGGTGCTGGCCCGCCGGGGTCAGGTTCAGGTCGCTCATCGCCATCAGAATCCGGCGGTGGACCGGCTTCAGCCCGTCGCGCACGTCCGGCAGGGCGCGGGCGATGATCGTGGACATGGCATAGTCGAGGTACGACTGGCGCATCTCATCTTCGATGCTCACGTTGATGACCTGGCGACCGATAGACATAGGCGCGAGGGCCATCAGGGCGGTCGCCGTGCCGCCGTCAGTGGCGGGGTCGGGCGGGGTTTCGGGGGACAAGTCGGGGGTCGAATCGGGAACGGGGATTTCTTCGTCAGGCATCGCTCATCCTTTACAATAAAGCACCGTAAAAAGCGGCGCGGGGGTTGCTGTGTTTCTGCTAATATTATAGCGTATTTGGCAGCAAATGTCAAGGAAGGAAGCGCATTTGCATTGCTGGCGCTTCCATGCTATAATACAAACAGGCTACCAGATCGGCCAACCCCAAGGAGAAAACACGATGACCAGATCACTCACTGCTCTTCCCGCTGCCGCGCTGACACTGGGCATTCTCGCTGCCTCGGCCCAGGCCGCCCCGCCCAAGGCTATGCCACACAAGGCGGCCCCCGGCAAGATGGTGTCGCTCTATCAGGCCGACAAGTGCCACATGTATTTCACGCCCGCCCAGGCCAAGAAGTATAGCTACGCCTGCCCCGACAGCAAGGGCAAGATGAAGCCGGTCAAGGTCACAGCCGCCGTCGCCAAGGCCGAGATAGCAAAGACGAGCGCCGCCCTGGCCCCTAAGAAGACCATGTAGGGCAGGCACGACGGAAAAAGGGCGCGGACCATCCAGTCCGCGCCCTTTTCCCATCGGTGTTATGCCGCCCCAAACTCCTCGCCCAGCCCGACAGCGTGCCGGTGCTCGGCCAAAACGTGCGCGGGCACCTGCCTCAAAAAGAAGTTGCCGACGAACAGCACGATGCCGATGTCGTCCAGGGCGCCAACGATCGGGATGAAGTTCGGCACGTTGAACGGGCTGACCGCGAAGACCAGCGCGCCGACCAGGACGGCCTTCGCCAGCACGGGGACGCGCGGGTCCAGCAGCAGCAGCCGGAACAGTTGGAGCTGCTTAGGGACGCTCTGCACCAGCGTCACCGCCGCTTTCCAGCCGCCGACTCGGCGGGTCATCTGCAATACGCGCAAGACTTGTTTCCAGAGGTTCATCAAAAGCTCCTTTGTAGGCTAAATGCGACACGATGCCGATGTTCTGCCCGTTCTATGAACACTTCGCGCGCCGTTTTGTTCCATGACAAGACAACGATTTTTGACCGCGCGCTGTGCTGGCCCCAATTTACCCGCGCAGCGCGGCCGATAAATCCGCCGGGCGATCTAGTGGCGCGGGCGGCGCTGTTCGTGGGTGGCTTCGAGGAGGATCACGCCGATCACGAATGCCCAAACCGCCCCGCAGGCCACGAGGAGACCAATGAGCGGGCTATCGTGAGCGCCCGATTGAGGGTCGCTCAAGAGGATGGCAGGAAGAGGATGGTTAGCAGGGAGGCGCCGCCCGCACTCAGCAGAATAAGCAGGGAGCCATCGCCCTTGTCATGCATGGAGCCAATTATACCTCTGCCTCCGTTTCGCGCGCCTGAATCGGGTAGATTAAAGCCATGAGCAACACCATGAACCAACCCGCCCCCTCTGCCACCGAGCGGGCCGACGCCCTGCTGATCCGCTGGGGTCAAAGCTTGAACCCTATCAAGAAGTCGCCTCCCATGGCCAAAGCCGCGACGCCCCCCATAAAGGAGCCGCGCCCGAGGCCAGCGTCCGAGTCGGCCCGCCGCACGGACTCCCTGCTGGTCCGGGTGGGACACCGCCTGAGCGGGCGCGGTCTGATCGAGGCGGCGGCCTACAGCTATGTGGCCGTGGCGATCAGGACGGGACGGGCCGCGAGCGCCGCCCAGA
Organism: Armatimonadota bacterium; assembly: GCA_031421335.1. GTDB lineage: Bacteria > Armatimonadota > Armatimonadia > Armatimonadales > Capsulimonadaceae > JANXMY01. The sequence continues at coordinate 9,601 of JANOOM010000611.1, read as the reverse complement.
AAACCTGGCAGGAGAGCGTGCAGGCGGCCCTGAAGCAGCAGGAGCAGCAGGCGGCCCGGACGGGAGGGGCGCGCGCCGCGCAGCAGGTGGCGGCGGACGAGAAAAAGGGTGAGCAGGTCCTGAAGCAGACAGACGAGGCCGCCAAGAGCGACGCCGAAAAGGGCGTGGACGTCGCCGCCGACGTGGCGGCCTGATCCCCGGCGAGCGGCCCGGCCGAGTGGTTTTCAACCACTCGGCTCGGCACTCATCACTCAGAAAGATCACACTTGCGCCTCTACATCATCCGCCACGCGGACCCCGACTACCCCAACAATACCATCACACCGGCGGGCCACCTGGAAGCGCAAGTCCTCGCCAAGCGCCTGGCGTCGCTGGGCGTGGACCGCATCTACACCTCGCCCCTGGGCCGCGCCCGCCATACCATGCAGTACACCGCCGACCTCCTGGGCATGGAGTCAGGCGTGGAAGACTGGACGCAGGAGCACTCAGGTCTCGTCTCCGAGACGGAGGAATGGGGGCGGCTCGGCCTCTGGGACCTGCCCGGCGAGGTCTTCCGGGCGGAAGGCCAGCACCCCGCCTATGACACCTGGCGCGAACTGCCCCCTCTGGCCGGGTCGCCCGCGCCCGAGGCGCTGGCCGCTCTCGCAGACGCCTCCGACCTGTTCCTCACCCGCCACGGCTACGAGCGCGACGGCCGCCGCTACCGGATCATCCGGTCCAACCGCGAACGCCTGGCCGTCTTCTGCCATGGCGCCTTCGGCCTGTCCTGGCTCGCGCACCTGCTGGAGATGCCGGTGCCCCTGGTCTGGTCCGGTTTCTGGCTGCCGCCGAGTTCCGTCACCACGGTACTGATAGAAGAGCGCTCCGCCGACTGGGCTGTCCCGCGCTGCCTGGGATTGGGCGACGTGTCGCACCTTTACGAGGCGGGCCTCCCGGTCAGTCCGCGCGGCGTTTATGCGAAGAACTGGTGAGGGGGGAGGGCGCCCAGCTGCCATCAAAATGACACACGCGAAAAGGCGAATATGATGCGACGCACGACACCGGATGGACAAAACCCAGCAGGAAGCGTCGCGGCCTCACCCGCCCCACTCCCCCTGCCACAGCGCTGGGCCAAGTTCACGGCCGACTCGCGGACGACCTTCGCCGGCCTGCCACGCGCCTTCGGGCTGGTCTGGCGGGCGCACAAGGGCTTCACGGTCGGACTAGCCCTGTTCGCCGTCATCGGGGGCGCCCTGCCGGTGGCGACGGCATGGGTCAGCAAGCTTCTGATTGACGCCGTGGTGGCCGCCGCGAATCAAGGCGGCGGGCCGGGCTGGGTGCGCTGGGTGCTGCTTCTCGTGGTCGCGCAGTTCGGGCTGTATCTGGGAAGCGCGCTGCTCCAAGCCTTGCAGGGCGTCATCCAGCAGGCCCTCCAGGAGTTGACCGGCGACCACGTCCAGCTCACGATCATGCGGCACGCGAACCGGCTGGACCTGGCCTTCTTTGAAGAACCGAAGTTCTACGACACGCTCCAACAGGCCCAGCGCGAAGGCTCGCAGCGGCCTCTGGCCATGGTGCAGCAGATCTTCAGCATCGTCCGCTCTCTGATCACATTCCTCTCCATGATCGCCCTGATGGCACGGCTCGGGTGGATCGTCGCCGCCGTAGCCCTGGTCGCCCCCGTCCCCAGCTTCATCGCCTCGACCCGCTACGGCTGGCGCGGCTACTGGATGGCGCGGCGGCAGTCTTCAGTCCGACGGCTGATGATGTATCTGGCGGACCTCTTGACGAAAGACACTTACCACAAAGAGATCAAGCTGTTCGGCCTGGGCGAGCACTTCACCGAGCGCTGGAAGGTGATCGCCGACCGCTTCTACCGCGAACATGTGGCCCTGCTGACGCGCCGCTCGGCCATGGGGTTCCTGTGGGGCAGCTTGACGACTCTGGTGACCAGCGGCACGTTTTTGTACGTCGCCCTCCAGGCCATCGCGCGGCGGCTGACATTGGGCGACCTGACCCTCTACACGCAGGCGGTCAGCGGCGTCCAGTCGAGCTTCCAGGGGATCTTGAGCGGCGTTTCTTCGCTGTATGAGGGCGGCCTGTATCTGAACAACCTGTTCGAGTTTTTGGACTACGAGCCGGCCATCCGCGACCAGCCCGGTGCCGTCCCACTCGCGCTCCCAATGAACCAGGGCATCGAGTTCCGGCACGTCAGCTTTACTTATCCGGGCAAGGACGCGCCGGCCCTCAGCGACGTCAGCTTCAAGGTGGCTTTAGACGAGACCGTGGCCCTGGTGGGCCAGAACGGGGCTGGTAAGACCACGCTCGTCAAGCTGCTCACGCGGCTGTACGATCCCGACGAGGGCCAGATCTTCGTCAACGGCCGAGATGTCCGTGAGTACGAGCTGGCGGGCCTGCACGCAGCCATCGGGGTGATCTTCCAGGACTACGTCACTTATTTTTTCAGCGCCGCCGAGAACATCGGGGTGGGCCGGCTTGCCGACATGGAGGACCGCCCGCAGGTGGAAGCGGCGGCGGGGCAGAGCGGGGCGGACGCGGTCATCGCCCGCCTGCCGAGCGGCTACGACACGACTCTGGGGCGCTGGTTCGACCAGGGCGTCCAGCTCTCGGGGGGCGAGTGGCAGAAGGTGGCCCTGGCCCGCGCCTTCATGCGCGACGCCGCCGTGCTGATCCTCGACGAGCCGACGGCGAGCCTGGATGCCCGCGCCGAGTACGAGATCTTCGCCCGGATGCAGGCGCTCACCGAGGGCAAAATGGCCCTGTTCATCTCTCACCGATTCAGCACTGTGCGCCTCGCCGACCGCATCCTCGTCCTGGAAGACGGGCGCATCAAGGAAGACGGCACGCATGAGGAACTGCTGGCCCTGGGCGGCACCTACGCCGAGCTGTTCAACCTCCAAGCAGCGGCATATCGCTAGACGTTTGGCGGAAACGTGGAATAATAGCGGCATGAAAGACAAGCATAGGCCACGCAAGCGGCCCAGCGGCTTCTCGGTCGTCCAGGCCCTCGGGGTAGCGTTGACCCTCGGCGCCCTATGCGGCTTTACCGGCTGCGGCGGGGGCGGCAGCGCATCCACCGACGCTGCCGCCACGCCTGCACTGCCGGTCACGACGCCCACGCCGCCCTCGATCGCCGGGCGCGGCTTCCCGAGCGCCGCCCCGTGGGCCTCCTGCTACGGGTCGGCCGCGCAGATGGGCGACTTGGACAAGGTGGCCCGGACCTTCCGCATCATCAACATTGATGCCGACCCTGGCGTGGGAAACTTCACGCCCGCGCAGATCATCCAGCTCAAGGCCGGCGGGCGGAACCGCGTGATCAGCTACCTCAATGTCGGTGCCGCCGAGTCCTTCCGCACCTACTGGACCCAGGCCCCCACCGGCTTCGTGGCCGGCCGGGACAACGCCTCCGCCCACCTCGGCCCCTACACGGGCTACCCCGACGAGACCTGGATGAACCTGGGCAACGCCGACTACCAGCACTTGATCGTTGACTATGTCGCGGCCCGGCTGGCCGCACAGGGGGTGGACGGCCTGTTCCTGGACAACCTGGAACTGGTGGAGCATGGCCCGACCGACGCCGAAGGCCCCTGCGACGCGGGCTGCCGCCAGGGCGGCCTTGACCTGGTGCGGCGTCTGCGCGAGAAGTACCCGGCCCTGCTGATTGTCATGCAGAACGCGACAGGCGATGTCACCCGCCTGGGCACGACCGGGGGCGTCCCGTTCCCCAGTCTCCTGGACGGCATCTCGCACGAAGAAGTCTACACGCCCCAGAAGGATGGCCAATCGGAGCGCGAACTGCGCGCGTGGCAGGGCCTGCACCTCTCGCCCGGCGGCCGGCCCTTCTGGATCGGCACGGAAGATTATGTCGGGGACTGCGCGAACACGACCGCCGCACAAGCCGTCTACGCCGCCAGCCGGGCGCAGGGCTTCTCCCCCTACGCGGCCGACGCCAGCGCCAAGCAGCAGGCCCTCTGCTACTGGCCCTTCTGAACAAAAGCAGGCCGCCCCCCATGAAGTGCGATGGCCTGTTCCTGTGGCGCTGCCTAGCGGCTCGAGCCGGTGATGAAGGCCAGGCCGTGGGGGCTGCCCAGGCCGCCGACGAGCGGCGTGACCACGCCGGTCGAGAGGTTCAGGGCGCCGACGGTGTCGGTGCCTTTGGTGGCGCAGTAGGCTTCGTTGGCCCGGAACGGCCCGGAAAGCAGGTACACGACGTTGTTCTTGGTGTCGGCGATCAAGAGCCGGCGCGCGGTCGGGATGCAGGTTGCCGACGTACTTGTAGGCGTCTACGTCGCCGGTGCGTGGGTTGATGACGTCCAAGACCGAGTTGCCGTCCTGGTTTTGCAGCACCCAGAGCAGACCCGTCTGCGGGTCCACGCGCAGGCCGTCGTTGCCGCCGACCAGCTTGTAGGTGCGCTCCAGCTTGCCGCCGACCGTGTACTCGGCGATGGTGCTGGTGGCCTTGCCGCCCGCCCCGGCGCTGTCCACGCCGTTTGCGTAGCCGACGAACACATCGCCGCCGGCCACGGTGAGCGAGTCCGCGCCGGTGGCATGGATGGCCGCCCCGGCGGCGAAGATGGAAAGGCTGTAGCCGGGCGCGATAGCGGTCTGAGCATGGGCGGTTGTGCCCAGGGCGGCGAAGAACAGGCCGGTCAGGGCCGGGGCGGCGGCCCGCCGGAGTTTCGCTGTCGCATCGGAAGTGGCTAGGGCGTCGTACATGGTGTGTTCCTTTCGCTGCATCGTCGGTGATGAAGGACTGTAGCGCACCCAGGTTAAGACAGCATTAAGGGCCGAAGCATGTCGTCGGCGCCGGACGACGAACCGGCCCCCTCGCCACACGAAATCGTAGATCCATTTGCCGACCGGGGTGGCCCGCTCCTGCATCGCCTCGCTGAACTTGTTGGCCGTCACCCGGATCGTGGTCCCCCGGCGCGGCAGGACGTACTCGTTGTCTTCGGAGTAGTCCACCGGCAGCACCGATTTGGTCACATCCAGCCAATGTCCGTGCTCATAACGCAGGAAGTCTAGCACGTCGTCTGACCCATGGAGGTAAACAGCCACGAGGACGTTGCCTTTGTACCGGAACAGCGCGACGTCCATGGCGCCCTGGGAGTCCTGGGGCGGGAAATGCAAGTAGTCGTGGCGCAGATCAACGATGCCGCCGTGGCTCACCAGCCAGACCGCGCGCCGAGCGGGCGGCATCTCGAAGTAGGTCTGCGGCAGCAGCAGGAAGTAGTCCTGGACGGTTCGGGGCGGGGCTGTGCCGAGCGGTCGCGGGCGCGGCGATGCAAAGCAGGGCCAGCCCGCAAACGGCGAGCAGAAGTTTCGGTGACGCGCGCAGGGACTCCATTGGGAAACCAGCTTTCTTGAAATCGCCTCGTCAATCCACGCGGTTCAAGCGCTCGCCCGTCTGGAAGGCGCGCAGGTTCCCGGCGATGGCTGTCATCAGGCGCGCGCGGGCCGCGCCGCTGGCCCAGGCGACGTGCGGCGTCACCAGGCAGTTCCGGGCAGCCAGCAGCGGGTCGTCCGGCGCAGGAGGCTCGCGGCTGAGGACGTCCAGGCCCGCCCCGGCCAGCCGGCCCGCGTTCAGGGCCTCCGCCAGCGCGGCCCCGTCAACGAGTTGGCCCCGACTGGTATTGAGCAGGAAGGCGCTTGGCTTCATCCGCCGCAGGCTCTCCTGGCCGATCAGCCCCGCCGTTTGCGGCGTCAAGGGGCAGTGGAGGCTGACGATATCGCTGCGCTCCAGCAGAGCGTCCATCTCCACGAACTCCATGTCCGCCCATTCGCTGCCGTCCGCGAAGTGGCGCGGACGGTGGTGGGCCAGCACGCGCAGGCCGAAGGCACGGGCCAGCCGGGCGACGGCCTGCCCGATCTGCCCGAACCCGACGATCCCCAATGTCAGGCCACGCAGCTCGATCAGGGGGAAGTCGTGATAGGAAAAGTCCGCCCCGGCGCTCCAGCGGCCCGCCCGGACGGTCTCGGCGTGGTGGCCGACGTGATGGGTCAGCTCAAGCAGCAGGGCGAACGTGAGCTGCGCCACCGAGTCGGTGCTGTAGCCCGGCACGTTCGTGACCGCGATATTGCGGCTGCGCGCCGCTTCCACGTCCACGATGTTGAAGCCGGTCGCCAGCACCCCGATGTACCGCAGGCGGGGCATCTGCGCGATCGCCCCGGCGTCCAAAGGAGCCTTGTTGGTGAGGACGGCCTCGGCCTCCCCAGCGCGGTCCAGAAGTTCCTCCGGGGCCGTCCGGTCGTACACGGTGCAGTCGCCGAGCGCTTCCAGTTCCGACCACGACAAGTCGCCAGGGTTCAGCGTAAACCCGTCCAGCACGACGATCTTCATGAGGGCATCTTCCTCTGGTTTCCTTGCCGCGCAAGCGGCAGAGCGATATGGATATAGTGTATCAGGTCGGGCGGCAGGTGTCAACGGGATGTCCGTAGGGGCGAACCTTGTGTTCGCCCTTCCTTGCCGTGTTCGCCCTCCCTTGCCATGTTCGCCCTCTGACCTGACTGCCCCGGCCAGGAACCACCGCCCGCCCCACCGCGTTGCTGTGAGTGTCGGCGGACCGCCCGCCGCGAGGAGAACGCTCATGGAACTCACCGGTCTGCACCACGTCACATCGGTAACGCGCACCGCCGCCGCCAACCTCAAGTTCTACACCGAGACGCTGGGAATGCGCCTGGTCAAGAAGACCGTCAACCAGGACGATGTTTCGGCCTATCACCTGTTCTACGGTGACTCGGTGGGCCACGCGGGCACCGAGATGACCTTTTTCGACTGGCGGCAAGCCGCCCCAAACCGGGACGGCGTCGGCACGATCTCGGCGACGGCCTTCCGCGTCGGCGGCCCCGAGGCACTGGCCTGGTGGCAGGCCCGCTTTGACGCCTTGGGCGTCTCACACGGCAGCATCAAGGAAGTCGCGGGGCGCGCGACTTTGCGCTTCACCGACCCCGAAGGCCAATCTCTGAGCCTCGTCTCGGACGGCGGCGCGGCGGGCGGCACGCCCTGGGACAAGAACGCGGTGCCGGTCGAGCAGGGGATCAAGGGCCTGAACGGCGTGACGCTGACGGTGCAGCGACTGGCCCCGACGGCGGATGTGCTGGTGCAGATTTTGGGCTTTCGGCAGACGCACGAGTACCGCGCGGAGGGGAACCGGGCAGTGGTCGTCTTCGAGACCGGCGCGGGCGGGCCGGGGACCGAGGTCCATGTCGCGGAGCGGCCCGATCTGCCGCCGACGAGGCCGGGGGCTGGCGGTGTCCACCACGTCGCGTTCCGCACACCGGACGGCACGGAGCAACTGGAATGGCGCCGCCGGCTTGTCCGGGCGGGGATGCCGGTCTCGGAGCAGATAGACCGCTTCTACTTCCAGTCGCTCTACTTCCGAGAGCCGAACGGCATCCTGTTCGAGATCGCCACCGACGGCCCCGGTTTCGCCACGGACGAGGACGCCGCCCACCTGGGCGAGCGGCTGGCCCTGCCGCCGTTTCTGGAGCCGCGCCGGGCGCAGATCGAGGCGGGCCTGCTGCCCTTGGGGTGACGGGTTTGTTGGACGGAAGGTGGGTCCACCCGGCTGATGCCGCTGATGCCGCTGATGCCGAGGAAGAAGAGCAAGGGACGCAGGAGCCTCCCTTTCCCCATCCGCATTTCTCAGTCCGAAAGATGTTTCACTCCCGGGGATTTTTACACCCCTCGTTCCTCTCCCCCCTATCGTTTTGCGACATTTGGGAGACGCCTGCGCTGCCCTATCAGCAGGTAACCATCCTATACCACGTCCTGATCATCTCTTCAGTGACCCCGCTCTGAGCCACAAGGGCCATCTCTGCCGGAGGCATCACCAACGAGAGACACTTGACAGATCACCCCGCGCCTGCCATAATTAATATCACGTTGCCGAAATTGACGGCGACAACAAAAGCAGCGTAAAAGGAAGCGGCGACCCGAGGGGTCGCCGCTTTTTTTGCGCCTTTCCCCATCCCCCTCACGCGGCGACCTCGGCGGGAACAGGGAGCGGCGGCAGTTCCAGAGCCTCACCGGCCTCCTCAAGCGCGGGCTGTTTGCCGTCGAGTAGGCAGGTGACGGTCATGTCGCCCATGACGTTGATCGCCGTGCGGCAACGGTCCAGGAACCAGTCCAGGGGCAGCAGCAACGGGATATACTCGACCGGCAAATGCACGGCGGAGAAGACGGCCAGCATCGTCACCAGCCCCGCCTCCGGGATGCCCGCCGCCCCGACCGAGGCCAGAATCGCCATGAACACGACCACGACCTGCTGACCCAGCCCGAGGTGCAGGCCCAAGGCCTGCCCGATGAACAGGGCCGCCATCGCCTCGTACAAAGCCGTGCCGTCGTGGTTGAACGTCCCGCCGACCATGACGCCAAGCCCTGCCGACGCTTCCCGGACCTTCATCCGGTCCTTCACAGCCGCATACGTCACCGGCAGAGTGGCCGCGCTGCTGGCCGTCGAGAAGGCCATCATCAGGGCGTCCGACCCGGCCGCCAGGAACTTAGCAGGCCGCACCCACGAGCCGAACCGCAGGCGCACCAGGTAGAAGGCCGCTTGGAGGACGAGGGCAAGCAGCACAGCGATGACGAAGACGCCCATCGAGAGCAGGGGCCGGATGCCCGATGTCCCCACCGTCCGGGCGACGACCGCGAAGACGGCCAGCGGCACCAGGTCGAAGATCCAGTGCAGCATGACCATGACGCACTGGAACGAGGTGTCCAGGAAGCTCTCCACTCCCCGGAAGCCTGTCTTCCCCTCGGCGATCTGCCGGACGCGCACGATCCGCAGCGCCGTCCCCAGGGCGACGGCGACGATGATAATGGAAATGATCTCGTTGTGCAGGAACGGGTCAATCAGGTTCGCCGGGACTTTATCCAGCAGGTCGTGGACGGGGCTGAAGGGCGCGGCGACCAGGGCCGTTCCGGGCGGCGCGAGGTGCGCCCAGTGGCCCGGCCGGATGACGTTCGCAACGAACAGGCCAATCAAGATGGCGACGATGGTGTTTGTGATCAGGAAGAAGAACAAGCGCGCGCCCGTCTTCCCGCTGACATCGGCTTTCATCAGGGCGTGGATCACGGCCACCAAAATCAGCGGCGTCGCCAAAAGCCGCAGGAGTTGCAAGACGACGTCGCTGAAGGGCTTGAACACGACCGCCCGACTCCCCATCAGCTCGCCCACGAGGATGCCCAGGGCCAGCGAAACAAGGATGCGGATGTACAATGGCGTGCGCCGGTACCAGGCGAGTCGGTCGCCGGGGGCGATGACGGGAGGCGCTGGGGCAGCGTGGCTGGACATGGTGCTGAACTCCTGTTTGTGGCGCTGAACTCCTGTTCGTGGCGCACTGACATTGACAACGAGAGCCGATCAGATCGCTGAGGAAAGGGCGAGTGAATGAATTCACTCGCTGGAAGGCGCTGCGCGCCGGGTAATCAGGGGATGAAGAAGCAGGAGCGACAGGCGGCGCGTGCGGCCCCACGGCCTGACTTGTCTGAGCGTCCCCTCTCCCATCGGCGCGCAGCGCCTACCAGCGAGTGAATTCATTCACTCGCCCTTTCCTCAGCGATCCGTCTTCATCCGCCCGCCCAGCCCCCGCCCTCTTG
>JANOOM010000610.1:0-7851 GCA_031421335.1 Armatimonadota bacterium | reverse complement strand
GTTCCGCGAGATCGGCACGATGAAGTGCCTTGGTGCCTTGAACTCTCTGATCGTCCGCTTGTTCCTCTTCGAAGCCTTCTTCATGGGCTTCGTCGGCTCGTTCGCCGGCTGGGTTCTCGGCTTTCTTGGTATCTTCCTGGTCCGGTGGGCCTCGCTCGGCTGGAACCCCGGCATTACGCACCTGACCTTCGGCATCACCTTCGGGTCACTCATCGGGTGCGTCATCATCGGCGGCTTCTTGACGCTCATCGCCGCTCTGCTGCCCGCCCAGCGCGCCGCCCAGATGCCGCCCGCAGCGGCGCTCAGAACGGAAGTCTAAGAACCTAACCCCGGCGCAAGCGCCGACCCATCCCTGTTAGGGAAGGGTGAACCAGTGATCATTACGTTACCATCTTACCTCCTACCCTCCCTTAACAGGGGAGGGTCGGCGCTCGCGCCGGGGAGAGGTCATCGGGAGAAATCATCAGTGTCAGCAACGGAATATATCGTCCGCACCAAGGACGTCGTCAAAGTCTTCACCCTCGGCGAAGAGAAACTGCGCGCGCTCGACGGAGTCAACGTGGACATCCGGCGCGGCGAGTACATTTCCATCATGGGGCCGTCGGGGTCCGGCAAGTCCACCCTGTTCAACGCCATCGGCGGTTTGGACAAGCCGGACAGCGGCAGTGTGTTCATCAATGACGTGGACATGGCGCAGCTCGACGCCGGAGAACTCGCCTATCTGCGCTGTCACACCATCGGCTACATCTTCCAGACGTTCAACCTGATCACGGTCATGACTGCCCTGGAAAACGTCACCCTGCCCACTATCTTTGCCGGCCAGCCCACCGACGACGGCATCGCACGCGGAATGGAGCTTCTGGACATCGTCGGGCTGGGCCACCGCTACCACCACAAGCCCTCGCAGCTCTCGGGCGGCCAGCAGCAGCGCGTCGCCATAGCCCGGTCGCTGGCGAACAACCCGAGCATCATCCTCGCCGACGAGCCGACCGGAAACCTCGACTCGAAGACCGGCGAGGAGATCATCGCCCTCCTGCGCCGCCTGAACAAAGAGCAAGGCGTGACCATCATCACGGCAACCCACGACTACAAGATGGTGGACGTGTCCGACCGCGTGATCTGGATTCGGGACGGCAAGGTGGAGAAGATCGAGAACCGGGCAGACATCAAGATCAACATCGGCGGCATGGCGGGCGAGGCCGAGCATCTGGCGGGCGGGATGGACGCGGTCAAAGAAGACGCAGTACTGGTTTAGGACCGAGACTCGACGCATCCCGAATGGAGACAAGTGAACGGATCGAGATGCTGGGGCTGCTGGATTCGGAGCGGCAGACGGTCGTCTATCCGGGCGTGACCCGGTTTGCAGGCGAGGGCGTCGTCAGGGATGTCTCGGCGAATGGGAAGATGGGCGAGATCGTCTACTCTTCCTGTTCAGAGGCTGACATTGACCGGGTCATAAAGCGTCAAGTCCAAGCCGCCCGAAGCGCGGGCTACGAGCTGGAGTGGAAGGTGTATGGCCATGACCAGCCGCCCTGCCTCGGGGAGCGCCTGACGGCGGCGGGATTCGAGGCGGGAGACAGAGAACTGTTCATGGTCTTCCGCGCAGGCACCGACGCTCTAACCCGGTTCGACATTTACCCCTGCGACATCCGGCGGGTGACGGGCGAGGAAGGTCTGAAAGACTACCGGACGATCCGAGAAGAGGTCAGCGGCAAAGATTGTGGGGGCGAGATCGCGCTCTACATCTCCATGCTGCAAGATCACCCGGACAGCATGAGCGTCTACGTTGCTTATGTTGACGGGGTGCCTGCTGCCTGCGGGCGCGTCTATTTCCATCCTGACAGCCAGTTCGCCGGCCTCTACGGCGGAAACACGCGCGAGAAGTTCCGGCGACGCGGCCTGTTCATCCAAGTCGTTGCCGCCCGCATCCGTGAGGCCCTAAACCGGGGCATCGTCAACATCTGCGTTGACGCCCTGCCCACATCCGAGCCGATTCTAAAGAAACGCGGCTTTCAGGGCCTAACCCACACCCAACCATTCTGCCTCCCACAATAAGTCCCTAATCCCCTCCCACACCCTTCCCTAACAGGGAAGGGTCGGCGCTCGCGCCGGGGTTAGGTCCCCACCCGATACAAACTCAGTGTCCCGTCACCCGTATAGACCAGCAGCACCTGCCCGTCCGCCGAGAGCGCCGTTTGGCGCACCAGGCCGGGTTGCGGGTAGCTCGCCACGATACGGCCGTCTTTGCCCCTCAAAGCGTACAAAGTCTTCTGGCCGTCCGAAACCAGGACGCCGCCGTCGGGGGCCAAGGCGACGAGGGTGGGGGAGAAGAGAAGGCCGCCGTGGCTCCAGAGCAGGCTACCGTCGCGGTCCAGGAGCCGCAAGCGATGCTCGGACAGGCTCCGCTCGCCCCGCACGATCTGGTGCAGGTAGGAGACCGCCACGAACCGGCCATCGGCGGTGATCTGGGCGGTCGGGTAGAAGGCGTCATCGCCCAGTTCCGTCTTCCACTGCGGCGTCCCGCCGCCGTCACTGCGCCAGAGGTACAGGATGGGGTCGCTCTCGCGGACGTTGCCGTAGGAGGTCCCGAGGATGTACTTGCCGTTCCCAGAGATCTGGGCGGTGAACAGCCGGTCCGCCAGGCGGTGACGCGCGAGCGCGTTCTCGGGATATTGCCAGAGACGCTTCCCGAGCAATGTGTAACAAGCGACACTGCTGTCGTCCCACGCTCCCGTCACGAGGTACGAGGCGGCAGGCGGCGAGGTGATCGCGACCGAAGCGCCGATGCCGCCTAGAGACCACTGGCGGATGCGCTTCTCGGCCTTCCCCGGCCGGTACGGCTGGTCACTCAGCGTATACAGCCACAAGGACTTGCCGCCCGTGACCACGCCGGCGCAGACGCCGTCGGTGGAAAGCTGGGCGTCCCAGACCGCCCCGTCGAGCGTCCGGTGTGAGAGTGTCGTGCCGTCCTCGCCGCGCAGCACCGTGAACTCCGGCTGGGCGGGGTCCAGCGCGGCCCAGGCGACCACGAAGGAACCAGCGGCGCTCACGTCCACCGATGAAGCGTTGGTGGCCGCATGCACCCACAGCGGCTTGTCGGGCTGCGTGCGCCAGTGCCAGAGCGAGACCGCCCCCTTGGCGCCGCTGGCAAGCGCGATCAACTCGCCCTGCGGTGAGAGGGCCGCCCCCCGGAATCCGGCGATGGGCCGCCGCCAGAGCAGCGTGAGCGGCGCGGACGGTGTTGGCTTCTTGTCGGCTGCCCGTGTACTGCTGGAATATAGCCACACCGCCGCCAGACACAGCAGGCCCAGGGCGACGCCCACCCCCCAAAGCCAGCGCCGGTTTCTCATGTGGCTCTGATGAGCGAGAGGAAGAGCCGGTGCGGGCGCTCGTCGTCCGTCAGCTCCGGATGGAACGCGCTGCCCAGGATCGAACCCTGGCGGACGAACACAGCCTTGCCCTCGTGGGAGGCCAGCGTCTCGACACTCGGCCCGGTCTCGGCGACGTAAGGTGCGCGGATGAAGACCGCCGGCAGCGGGTCCGGCCCCAGGACGGGGACGGCCAGCGCCGTCTCAAACGAGTCCACCTGTCGCCCGAAGGCGTTGCGGGCGACCACGACATCCAGCAAGCCCAAAGTCGGCTGCCCGCCACGCCCCCCGGTCCCCTCACTGATGCCGCGCGCCAGCAAAATCAGGCCCGCGCAAGTGCCGTAGATAGGCTTGCCCACGCCGCAGGCTTCGGTGATGGCCATGTCCACGCCGTAGCGCGCCAGCAGCTTGCCGATGGTAGTGCTCTCGCCGCCCGGCAGGACGACCCCGTCCGCCCGCGCAATATCCTCGGGCGTTCGGGCCGCGTAAGCGTCCGCCCCGACCCGGGTCAGCATCTCGATATGTTTCTGGAAGTCACCCTGCATGGCGACGACCGCGATCTTTGGTTTCTTGTCCATAGGTAAGTCAATTATAGCACATGCCCAAGCCCCGCCCTCGCGGGCCGTGGAGGGGCGCGATTTATCATGTCCTCCCTCCCTCAATGCGGCTTCGCGCTGGGCTGCAAAGGAGGCGGCCGCAGCCTCTGTTTCTCCTGCACCCTGACTAGAAGTGCCTCGTGTCGCGGTCCCAGGCGCCCGTCTGCCAGTTATCGGGCGTGTCTGGGGCGGGCAGCCAGGGTGGGATGGAGAACATCAGGAATTCACCGAGTTTTGCGACATACGGCTCGTACAGCGCGCGCAGATCGGCGAGCTTTTTGTCATCCTCGGGGCTGTCGCATAGCGGCAGGCCCGCCTTGGCGAGGATCTGGCGCAACGTGGCGAGGTCCTCCAAAGGCAGCCGGTCTGGGCCGGACGTGTCCGGCGCGCGATTGAAGACGTAGGCCAGGTCAATGATGGTGTGGCGGCACATCGCCAATGTCATCCGCGCCTGCCACTGAAGCTCAGGCTGCCAGTCCGGGTCGCCCGCGCAGCCGACGATGATCAAGCTGCAGGTGTCCATGATCGCCGTCAGCGCCCCCAGCCACGATTGGTGGTCGTGCTGAGAGCGGTAGTAGCTCAGGACCGGGTAAGACAGATGACTTTCCAGCACCTCCGACGCCCAGATCTCCCAGTCCGCCAGCAGCGGCGTCAGCGAAGCCATGCGGTGGCCCTGATTATGGCGCCGCAGCATCTCGGTGGCCGTCGGCGGCGAGGAAGCGCGGGCGTCCAGCAGGGAGATGATGGTCTCGCGCCGCGAAAACGACTGATACAGGACAGGCAGATACCCGATGACGACGGCAAGGAAGGCGAAGCCGACGCCCGCCTCGGTGACGGCCAGAAAGCGGGAGATCTTGGTGTGCGGCGTCACGTCTCCGTAACCCAGCGTGAAGAAGGTCACGCCGCTCTGATACAGGGCCGTCTGGAACTTGCTCATCCCCGGCACGCGGTCCAACCCGTAAGGGAGCGAAAATTGGAGCAGGGAAAATCCGAGCACCAGCCCGATGGCCCAGAAGACGAGCAGCAGCGGCAGCGAGACCGGCCCGAAGTAGCTGAGGAAAAGCTGCCGGCGGTCTTTCGGCAGGCGCCTGGCCACGGCCGCCGAGAAGGGCCAAAGGGCTATGTAAAACCCTCGCGTCAGCCGGAGCTGCCGGGTGACGCTCCGGGGCAGGATGATGGTCTCGAAACCCTCCCAGATGATGAGGATTACGAGGAAGAGGCCAAGCAGGCTCAGAAGGCCCGAGGTGACGGTCATGCCCTGTTAATGCGCCTGGCCATCGGTCGGTTCCTACTGCCCCTGCTGCATGGGGATCGGGCGGCGCCGCGCCTTGACACTTTCTCCCTCCCTCGGCTACAATAGAAGGCGTTATTAAGGCAAATCAACTACCACTATGAGTATTCTGACGGTCACGAACTTAGAAAAAAGCTACGGGACAGACCTTCTGTTCCAGGAAATCAACTTCAGTGTCGCCGCCGGGCAGAAGATGGCCCTGGTCGGCCGCAACGGCTGCGGCAAGACCACCCTGCTCCGCATCCTGCTGGGCCAGGAGCTGCCGGACACCGGCCGGGCCGCGCTGGCGGCGGGCCACAGCCTGGGCTATCTGCGGCAGGAAGCGCCGGTCCACCCCGAACACACCATCTTGGAGGAAGCGCAGTCCGTCTTCACCACTGTGCGCGCCCTGGAAAAAGACATACAGCACTGGGAAGAGGCCATGTCGTCCGCCTCCACCGACGACGCCCTGGAAGCGGCCATGGAAGCCTACTCGCACGCCCGCGAGGCGTTCGAGGCGGCGGGCGGCTACCGGCATGAGGCGGACATCCCGATGGTGCTGGAGAAGCTCGGCTTCACCCCCGCCGACCACGGCAAGCGCGTCGGGTCCTGCTCAGGCGGCGAGCAGACGCGGCTGGCCCTGGCAAAGATCGTCCTGGCCCGGCCCGACCTGCTGATCTTGGACGAACCCACCAACCACCTGGACATCGAGGCGACCGAGTGGCTGGAAGGCTTCCTGAAGAGCTACGAGGGAGCGATGCTTTTGGTCAGCCACGACCGTTATTTCCTCGACGCCGTGGCCGACTCGATCGGCGACCTGGAAAACCAGCGGCTGGCGGTCTACAAGGGCAATTACAGCCACTTCCGGCGGCAGAAGGACGAGAAGCTGGCCCGGCAGCAGGATATGTACGACCAGCAGCAGGCCGAGATCGCCCGGCTGGGAGCCGTCATCAAGAAGAACATGGGCGGCGACTCGATCCAAAGCAAGCTGCGGGCGCGCATGGAGACCCGCATTGAGCGCATGGACAAGGTGGACCGTGTCTTCACCGACAACCGCAACGTCCGCGCCCTATTCGACGCCGACTCGGCGGGCCGCATCGGGCGGGACGTCCTGCGGGCCGAGAGCCTGACCAAGACGTTTGGCGAGCGGACGCTCTTTGATGACCTGAACTTCCTGATCGAGCGTGGCGAGCGCGTCGGCCTGGTCGGACCGAACGGGGCCGGCAAGACGACCCTGGTGAAGCTGATTCTGGGGATGGAGCAGCCGACGCGCGGGTCAGTTGGCCTGGGCCACAACGCCCGCGTCGCCTACTTCTCCCAGCACGCCGCCGACGGCCTGCGCCCCGACATCAGCGTTCTGGAGTCCATCCTGGACGCCGCCGACATGACCGAAACCGAGGCGCGCAACTACCTCGCCCGGTTCCTGTTCACTGGGGATGATGTGTTCAAGGGCGTCGGCATGCTCTCGGGCGGCGAGAAGAACAAGCTGGCCCTGGCCCGCATGATCCTGGAGCCGTGCAACCTACTGATCCTGGACGAGCCCACCAACCACCTGGATATCGCGAGCTGCGAGGTGCTGACCGAGATGCTGGCCCGGTACGCCGGCACCCTGCTTCTGATCTCCCACGACCGGTATCTGCTGAACGCGACCACCACCAAGACCCTGGCCCTGTCCGGGACGGGGCGCGGGACGCTGTTCGAGGGCAATTACAACGCCTGGCGCGAGGCGCAGCGGGCGCCCGCCCCGCCCCCACCCAAGACAATGGCGCGCAAGCCTGTTGCCGCCCCGCCGCCCGCGCCCATCAAGGCCGCCGCCCCGGCCAAGACGAACGGGACCAATGGGACAAACGGCACCACTCCGCCGCCGATGAACGCCCGCGACCTCAGTAAAGCCCGCGTCCGGGCGCGCGAGCGCGTCCTGACGACGGAAAGTGCCGTCAACGCCACCGAGACCCGCATCGGCGAAGTCGAGGCCCGTTTAGCGCGCCCCTCCGACACCGTCGCCGACATGGTGACGCTGGCCGCCGAACACACGCGCCTGCAAGACGACCTCCTGGCGGCTCTAGCGGCCTGGGAACAGGCCGTCGCCGAGCAGGAAGCGCTGGGGACTTAGAACAGGAGAAGGGATCAGGGGCAGGGAGGTCGCAGGCTTCCTCGCTGGTCTGGTCGAGGCGGCGGCAGAGTACCCAGAGCAGAGGCTGGGGCCAGAGCAGGGCGCTCAATAGTCGGGCGGCCAGTGTCCAGGCGTTATCGCGGCGTTCGAGGTGGGCCAGTTCGTGGGCGAGGATCGCGCGCAGGGTGGCCGGGTCGAAGTCCGCTTCATAAGTGGTCGGCAGGAAGATGGCCGGGCGCCTGATGCCCACAAGGAAAGGGCTGCGGACGGAAGGGTGGGTGAGCAGGGCCGGTGAGCGCAACGTCAGGTCAGCGAGCGCGGCGGCGGCGGGGCCGGTCGTGAAGGGGCGGGCCTGACGCCGCAGGCGGGAAAGGTGCCACTGGCATGCGGCGAGCCACAGAAGCAGGAGGGCGGTGCCGGTGGCCCAGAGGGAACCCACCCCGCGACAAGTCGCTGCCCCCCTCGAAACGGGAAGGGAAGGAGTTGGCGCGACGGGCAAGGCTA
>JANOOM010000609.1:0-6882 GCA_031421335.1 Armatimonadota bacterium | reverse complement strand
ATCCTGCCGGCTGGCGCGTCCCCCGACTCCGTGGTCTCCTGCGCGCCTGCCGTGGCCCATGACGGCGCGCCGGCCCTCGTCTTTGCCGTGGCCGGGGCGGGCCGGCTGCCGCCCTGGGCGGCCACTTCTGCCGCTTTGTCTGCTATCGTCGTCTTTCCTTTTCTAGACTTTGCCGGTCCCGGTGCGCGTGCTGCCGTCTGTGTTGGGCGCGTCCACACCGCCCGCGTCGGCGATGCCGGGGTCCACCTCCTCGCCGGTCGCGTCGGGGGCGAAGTTGCCGACAGAAATGGTGTCGCCTGCCGGGATGGTGTCCGCCGTCGGGCTGGGTCCCGTTTGGCCGGTCGGGTTCGGGTTGCCGGGCATTGGCATGTCACTGTCGTTGATGCCCTGCGGGGCGTCGGCCAGCTCATGCACCAGGCGCTCTTTCAGGTCCTCGGTATAGTCTTGGCTCATAGTGCGGTCCTTTCGGGTATCTGTTACGAGGGTATACCCACAATCTTGTTCGCCACTTCCGTTAGGTCCGCACCCGTGATATCCGGCTGTGGACCGATGGGGGAAAGTGCCTGGTCGGGGCGGGCGACGAAGGCCGCTTGAAGTCCGGCGCGCAGGGCGCCCGCGATGTCCCAGGCATGGGCAGCGACCAGGCGCGTCTCACCAAGCGCCGCACCCATCTCGGCGACGGCTCGGGCATACGGGTCCGGCCCCGGCTTGAGCTGATGAACGGTGTCGGCGGAAAAGACCCGCTCAAAATAAGGCGCCAGTTTCGCGTGTTCCACCTGCTCCCGCGCGGCTTCTTCGGAGGACTGCGTCAGCACGGCCAGCCTGACTCCCGCCTGCTGGAGCCGCCCCAGGGCCTCCGGCACGTCCGGGAAAGGCGGCAAGCGACGCATCCCCGCCAGAATGTCCTGGGCCGCCCCAGCGGGCAGCGCGACCTTGCGGCGGGCGGCCACTATCTCCAGGGCCGCCCCAGCGAGAAGGCTGAACTCGGTGTAGGCGCCCAGAGCCACATCCGTCAGCATGAGTTGGGTGAGCTGGCTGAACCAGACGGTCCGCACGCCCGGCGCACCGAAAGCGTCCTGGAAGTGCGGGTCCAGGACGCTGAGGTTCAGCAGGGTGCCGTTGAGGTCGAAGAGGCAGACTCGGGTCGGTGCGGCGTTCGGTGCGGCGTTTTGGGTAGCCATAATATCCACCGTTTACCCGCGTGGCGGGGGAGGGGAAACCGCGCGCGTCCTAGCCGGAGTGTCGCGGCGCGGAACGCCCGCCGGGAATACCGAGGGATGATCCGGCGCACATGACAAGCGCCCCGGCGCCGGGCGGGCACTTGGGGCCGACATCTGTGCGGCACAAGGGCCGGATTTCGCTTTGGGACGAGATGCTTCGGGGCGGAATGCTTTGCCGGCCTGAGCGGTGTGGGCCGCTCGTTGACGAGTGCGGGCCGATAGGGCGGCGTGACCAGCGGCGTGGGTGCCTACACGCTGATATCACCCGAAGGAGGGGACTTTCAACAAGCCGTCCCAGCTCCGCTAAGGCCAACCCTCCTGCTCCCCCATCCGCCCCGCCCCGAGCGCCGAGCCGAGCAGGACGCCCAGCCCGCCCGCGCGCCCCGCTGGGTCGGGGGCGCCGTGCAGGGCGAGGGCCAGCGCGATGACGCAGTCGTCGTGGCCAGCGCCACGCGCGGCCATTCTCAGTCGGCCCGGCCCGCCCGCCGCGTACTCGAAGTTCCGCAGCTCGTGGACCAGGGCCGGATGCGGTGGGAAGCACACCGTCCGCGCGGACAGGCCGACGTTCAGGCCATCTATCAGGGTCTGCTTGCTTTCGGAGCTGAACGTGAACCGCTCCACCAGAGGCCGGCCCGCGCCCGGCGCGGACAGGGCCGCGACTTCCCGGTCCAGCATGTCGGCGATCGGGTCGCCCAGGCTGCTGCCGTCGGCGAGGACGCGCCGGGGCTGGAACCGGACGATGATCCGCGCCGCGTCCACCGCCTGCGTGTTCCAGCCGGTCGCGCGCCAGCGGCTCAGATGCACCAGCTTGAACGGGTGACGTTCGGCATCTAAAACGGCCACGACGGTGTAGTCCCACTTGCGGCCCCAGTCAATGCCGATGACGTAGGGGTGGCCCGCCGTGTGCGCGGACTCGATGCTCCCGCGCTCCTGGTCCAAGGTAACGCCGGGCAGGTCGGCCTGGGCGGCGAGGATGTCTTCCTCGCGGAACACCATGCCGAAGTCGTCAATGAACTTCGCCTCGAACTCCTGCGCGTACAGAAGCTCGCCCATTTCGGAGCGCTGGGACCGCAGCCAGGCCCGGTCGAGGTGCCCGTTGCCGTCCGTCGGACACTGGAAACTCTCGTGCGAGACGCCGTCGTCATCGCCTGCCCCAACTGCCGCGTCGCCCAGGGCATACAAGCGGTAGAAGGCCGAGCGGCGGCCGTTGGGCGAGGAGGCCAACAGGAACTCCCCGCCCTGATCGGCCAGCATCGGTGGCAGGACCTCGCACAGAACGCGGTCCGGCACATACGCCGCCTCGTCCACGATGATGCGGTGCGCCCACAGCCCGCGCAGGT
The DNA here is from genome assembly GCA_031421335.1 of Armatimonadota bacterium. GTDB lineage: Bacteria > Armatimonadota > Armatimonadia > Armatimonadales > Capsulimonadaceae > JANXMY01. Next base: position 4,322 of record JANOOM010000609.1, on the reverse strand, counting down.
TGTGCCCGTCTCGCCCCGCCGTCCGGCACAGGATCTCGGACGGCGGGGCCTCCGCGCTCGCTTCCGCAAGCGTGATGACCAGGTGCGGGGAGGCGCGCACGGCCAGCTTCCGCCCCTCCCCGTCGGGGTCCCCCTGGGCGAACGCCCTTTCCAGCCGGTCCCGCACCGCCTCGCCCAGAATGCGCGCTTGCAGCTCCGTCGGTGCCACGATGAGCTGCCGGCAGCCCCGCTCGGCCAGGGCAAGCGTCGCGATATCCACGCTCAGGCACTCCGTCTTCCCCCAGCGCCGCCCGCAGGCCGCGACGCGCGCCGAGGCCCCCGAACAGAAAAACGCTTCCTGGGTCTCGTGGGGCCGCCACCCCCACAAGAACGCCGCCATCCCGAGCCGATCCCGTGCGCTCTGCGCGCGCTCCTGCCTTGTTCGCCACACTTCCTCGCCTGCTTCCTGCCCTCCATAATTCCATTATACCATAAGAAAACGCGCGTTCGACTGTTCTCAGGTCATAAGAGTACGTCGAGAAAGTCGAAAGTCCCTATGCTGGACTCGAATTGGTCTGCCCGACAACCAGGGCGGCCTCCTGAAACTGAGCCTTTGCTGCTACAGAAAAAGAGCCGCAGACACCTGGAAAACGACTTTCTCAACATACTTTAAGCCCCCTATCCTAAACGGCAGGGTTGATCCCATGGGGCTGAACCCCTGGGAAGACCCATGCAAGAGGTCTAGTATATGAAGTGCATAACAGGCTCTAATCCTGGAGGATGCCCAGGCATATCTCAAAATCGTCGAACGCACCATAAACTGGGAAGCTGAAAAACTTTACGGGGTAGAGGGATGTGGACCGTCCGATGAGTTCTGACCCAGAGGCAGGTCCTACTATCCACGGCATGGTCCTGATCGGCATGATCCCTATGGGGTAGTTCGTGGCCACCCCCCACGGGCGTGCGGGTGTGAAGTATGTCACACAGCACCCAAATCACTTGACAACCGGGCTACACTCTGCCATAGTTGACTCCGTAGCCACTTCGTTCCCCCACAGCACCTGGCCGCGTCCCGCCCGCTCTTCTGGGCAAGTTCTCTGCAAGACCCGTTCTCTGCAAGACCTTTCTCTTTCCGGCCCTGCCATTACCCCGACCCGGAGAAAAAGACATGAGCATCCTGACCCTCAACAAGCTCGCCCTCGATCTGGTCGCCCGCGACTTCAGCGATGGCCACGCCGCCAGCAACGGCGGGCCGACCAAGACGGCCCGTGCCCTGGCGATCATCCACCTCGCGGCCCACGACGCCTATGCCGCCGTGGCGCAGGGCGCCCTCACGCCGCTCCTGCCCGGCCTGCCGCCCGCCCCCGCCAAGCTCGCGAGCGACGACGCGACGGCGACCACTGCCCTCCTGAGCGCAGGACTGCGGGCCGCGACGCAGCTCTACCCCGACAGCGCCCCGTTCATCGCCGACGCCGCCACGGCCCTGATCAACTCTGCCGACCCGAAGGCCTTGGTCTACGGGAACCTGGTCGGGGACGCCTGGATCAACGCCCGCAAGGGCGACGGGTCGGGCGCCCCCCAGAGCGATACCCTGTATGATACGGCCCCCGGACGCCATCGCCACGACCCGCTGAACCCGAACCAGCAAACTCTCGGACGCACCTGGGGGTTCGTCAGGCTGTTCGCCCTGAACTCCGTGGCGGCCGACGCCCCGCTGATGCCGCCGCCCATGCTGGACAGCGCCGAATATGCCGCCGCCTACGATGACGTGTTCGAGAACGGCCGGAACGACATCGCCGCGCGCTCCGCTTCCTATCGGCAGCATGCCGCCATCGGGACCTTCTGGGGATATGACGGCTCCAACAAGCTGGGCACGCCGCCGCGCTTGTACAACCAGGTCGTGGTCGCTACCAGCGAGCTTCAGGGCGCGGACCATGTGACGCAGATCCGGGTCCTGACGGCCATCAATGTTGCCATGGCCGACGCCGGCATCGCCGCCTGGTATTGGAAGTATCAGTACGACTTCTGGCGCCCTGTCGTAGCGATCCGCGAGGCGGACGCCGGGTGGGGGCCGTCGCACATCGGCGATGGCAATGCCCTGCGCTCCCACGCCGGGGACCCGTTCTGGCTGCCACTCGGCGCCCCCGCCAGCAACCCCCAAGTGGCCGGGGCCGCCGCCGCGCCGAACGGCACGCCGAACTTCCCCGCCTACCCGTCCGGCCATGCCACCTTCGGCACCGCTTGTTTCGAGACGGCGGCGGCCCTGCTGGGCAAGACGCCCGAAACTATCACGGTGGAGTTCGTTTCCGACGAGTTCAACGGTAAGACGACCGACAACACCGGCGTGGCCAGGCCGGTGTGGGCCGCCGAGTTCACGTTGCGCGAGGCCATCGAGCAGAACAAAGTCAGCCGCATCTACCTCGGCGTCCACTGGACCTTCGATGCCAGCGGTGGCGAGACTGTCGGCCATGCCGTGGCCCAAAAGGTGCTTCAGATCTTCTGAGGGCCTTCGGCACCGGGCCGTCCGGCGCAGGCCGGTCCCGAGACGCAAAAAGGCCGCCGGCGCGGAGAGCGCCGGCGGCCTTTCTCCTACCGCCCTGCCCGCCCCCCCATCACGCTTGCGACCTTATAGTCGTCGCCCTCCTTGACGAGCAGGTAATAAGCGGGGGCGGACCGGCCGTTCAGGCCGCGCACCGTCACGGCCACGCCAACGTGGGTCCCCGACGGGTCTGCCCACACCGGGCCGTAAGAGACTGACTGGCTGTGGCCGAACTCGGGGTAATTGTCGGCGATGGATGACTGGAACTCCTGGGCGGAGGAGGAGCCCCGGTGCAGGCCCCGGCTCTGATAGGACCACGCGCGGTCGGCATCGCCTGTCCGGATCGCGGCGAGCTGGTCGCCGATCACCGCCGTCACTGCCGCCCGCGTCGGCTCCGCCGCCGCACGCCAGCCGGGCGGGTGGTCATTGGCTCGAGGGAGGCCGGGCGGGAGCTGCGGGCGGAAGTCCTCACGCAGGCCGTCCGCTTCGGATGGGGGCTTCGGGTGGGCGGCGATCTGGCCGCGCAGGACGAAGCCGCTCAGACCCAGGCAGAGCGCGGCGAAGACGAAAGGGGCGGTGCGGCGAAGGTTCATAAGGGTGGTTTTCTAAGAGGCACGTTCTAGAACCGGACGGCGATGCCGCCGCCGTAGAATTGGGTCAGGGCGTTCCCACCCAGCCCGCGCCCGGTCCCGACGTCGAGCTGGACGTTCTTGGCGACGCGGTAGGTCAGGCCGCCGTCGGCGATGGGGGAGGGCGGGGCGTGCGCGGGGACGTCGTAGTAGTAGTCGCCGTAGACCGACAGCAGGGGGGTCAGGGTGTAGGTGACCTGGCCGGTGGCCGTGTAGTCGGTCAGCCGCCCGCCGTTCTGTGTGGGGTATGAGAGGATCAGGTTCGAGGAGAGGCCCCAGCGCGCCCCCGAGGTCGTCTGCGCGTTCAAGCTCAACACGGGGTCCACGTGGCCGCTGATCGTGACGGCCGAACGGACCGGGACGGACAGGGAGGGCGTGAAGGCGATCTTGGTGTTGCCGTCCTTGCTCTGATAGAGCTTGGTGCGGATGCCGATGGCCCCGTCGCTGAAGCCGGCCTTCCCGCCCGCTGGCCAGACATAGTTTGGCAGTGTCAGGCGCAGCTCCGTCGCCCTGCTCAGCCCCGTCCGGACCAGAATCTCGGGCGCGTCGGTCGCTTGCCCCTGTCCGCTTCCCGCGCTGTATTTGGTGCGGGCCAGCCCCGACTCGACCTGGACATGGCCCGGCGAGACCGTATCGCTGCCGTTCGTGAAGCCGGGCCGGTCTGGTGTCAGCCCGTCGGCCGCTGCCTCGGGCGCGGCGGGGGCCTTCGCGGAGTCGGACGAGTCGGCGGCCCACGCCGCCGGCATCAGGGCCAGCAGAGCGGCGGCCAGGGGCCAGCCGTCAGACCCTCGTTGAGCGCGTTTGTGTGTCATGGTTTCTCCGTAAAGCTCAGGCTGCCGACGACGAGGCGGTGCCGCGCCGGGTCCACGCGCCACAGCCACGAGTGGCTGCCGAGGATCGCGACCAGTGTGCCGGGGACCGCGTCGGGGGCGTCCACGGGGGGCGAAGTGATGCTTAGGACCAGCTTGCCGTCCGGGTCCAGCCGCCAGCGCAGCGGGACGGACGGGGGTGCGGGGGTGCCTGTGACCGTCCACGAGAGTGACCCGCCTCCGTCCGCCCCCAGCGTCAGCCCCAGGCGCGCGTTCTGGGCGGCGCGGGCGGACACGGCAGTTTCCCAGACGCCCGCCGGGGAGGCCCTGACGGCATGGGCCGTCCGGGCGTAGTCGAGGTAGGCC
>JANOOM010000608.1:0-5541 GCA_031421335.1 Armatimonadota bacterium | reverse complement strand
GTGGACTCAGACTCCGGTCTGAAAGTCTTAACCTGCGAAGGCAGGTTTTGTGAACTTGTTGGCGCGGTTTCAACCGCCCGCCGAACGCCAGACGGTCCCGGCTCGGTCATTCCACGTTGAGCGTACCCGAAACGCCCGGCTTCGAGACGCCCGACGGCGAAAGATCCGGCTGCGCGCCGCCCGCGTAGACTTGCCAAGCGTGCGGCTGCATTGTCCGGTTCCCCGAGGCATCCAGCAGCAGGAGCTGGTCCGCGGTCAGGGTGAAGGAGACGGCGGTGCGCGCGTGCGGGGCGAGCGAGACGCGGGAAAAGCCGGCGAGGATCAAGCGTGGCATGGGCTGGCCGGGCGCGATCTCGCGGGTCTTGCCCTTGGGGTCAGGGCGCAGGTACAGCTCGACGACCTCGTCGCCGGCCCGGTCGCCGATGTTCTCCACGGTCACGGTGCCCGAGGCGGGGCGGCCGGCCGGGACGGACTTCGGCAGTTTCAAGGAGCCATAGGAAAAGCGCGTGTAGCTCAGGCCCGACCCGAAGGGGTAGAGCGGCTTGCCGGGGAAGTAGCGGTAGGTGCGGTTCTTCATGGCATAGTCGCGGAAGGGCGGGAGCTGGTCCACGCCGGTATAGAAGGTCACGGGCAGGCGGCCGGCGGGGTTGTAGTCGCCGAACAGGACGTCCGCCAGGGCCGTGCCGCCCTCCTCGCCGGGGTACCACGCTTCCACGATGGCAGGCAGGTTCGCCTGCGCCCAGTTGGTGGACAGCGCGCTGCCGTTCATCAAGACCAGGATGACGGGCTTGCCGGTCGCGTAGAGCGCCTTCAGAAGCTGATCCTGGACGGCGGGCAGGTCCAGATCGGTCCGGTCGCCGTTGCCGCCCGTCCCCTCCTCGCCCTCGATCTGCGACGAGATGCCGCCGACGAAGATGACGGCATCGGCGCGATTGGCCGCCGCCAGGGCGTCGTCGAACTTGGTGACGCCGGGCTGCTTCCACAGCAGGGCGACCTCGGCCCCGCCCTCGGCCTGATAGTATTCCAGGCGGACGGGGAGAACCTGGCCGGCTTTCAGGGCCACGGTGTAGGAGCGCGTTTCGGGCGCATGGACGGCCCAGTCGTCCAGGACCTTCTTGTTATCAACGAACAAGCGGAAGCCATCGTCGCCCCGAACACCTAACGTGTATTCGCCATCCGTCGGCGCGACGATCTCGCCGGTCCAGCGGGCCGAGATGTGGAAGACCGGCAGGCCGGGGACGGGGTTGCCGCGCGCCCAGTTCAGGTCTATGGTGGCGTCGCGGCGCGTCGTGAACGCCGCACCGGAAAGGTCTTCGGCCTTGAAGTATTCGGCGCTCAGGCCGGGCGACCCACTTGAGCGCAGGGCCGAAGCGGGGATGACGGAAAGCTCGCTCAGGCCGGTCAGCGTGGAGCCTTGGACGTACTCAACGTGGACGTTCGCCCCCGCCCGCTGCCGAATGCCTTCCAGGGCGGTGACGGCATGGGAAGGGGACCCGTTGTAGTTGCCGAGTAGGACGCCCACCTGGTCGGCGTTCGGCCCGATCACGGCCAGCGACTTGATGGAGGGGGACAGCGGCAGCCGGTTGTTCTGGTTCTTGAGCAGCACGATGGACTCGCGGGCGGCCCGCAGGGCAAGCTGCCGGTGGGCCGGGCTGTCAATGACGCTGGGGGGGATCTGGGCGTACTTGACCGCAGCGGGCGGGTCGAACATGCCGAGCTGCATCCGGGCGGTGAACAGGCGCTTGACCGACTTGTCTATGGTCGCTTCGGTGATCAATCCCAACGTGACGGCGTTGGGCAGGGCGCTGTATTCGCCGCCACAGTCCAGGTCGCAGCCGGCCTTGACGGCGTCGGCGGCGGCCTCTTCGGTGCTTTTGGCGTAGTGATGGCCGGTGTAGATGTCGCCGATAGCCCCGCAGTCGGACACGACGTAGCCGTCGAAGGCCCACTTGCCGCGCAAATTTTGTTTGAGCAGCAGGTCGCTGGCGTTGGCCGGCACGCCGTCCACGCTGCTGTAGGCGCCCATGACCGACTGGGCGTGCGCGCGCTCGACGCCGGCCTGGAAGGCGGGCAGATAGGTATCGTAGAGATCGTAGGGGGAGACCACGGCGTCGAACCGGTGCCGCTCCGGCTCGGGGCCGCTGTGGACGGCGTAGTGCTTGGGGGTGGCGATGACCTTGAAGTATTTCGGGTCATTCCCTTGCAACCCCTTGATGTAGACGACGCCGAACTGCCCGGTCAGGTAGGGGTCCTCGCCGTAGGTCTCCTGGCCCCGGCCCCAGCGCGGGTCGCGGAAGATGTTGATGTTGGGGGCGAAAAACGTCAGCCCGTGGAAGCCCTGCGGGTGGCCCGCGCCGCCGGTCCGGTTGTACCAGGCCCGGTCTTCGTCGGAGATGGCGTTAGCCACCTGCGCGTGCAGGGCGAGGTCGAAGGTCGCGGCCAGCCCGATGGGTTCGGGAAAGACGGTGGCGGGTCCGACCGCGTCCCCGTGCAGGCACTCACTCCACCAGTAGTAGGCGGGAACGCCGAGCCGGGTGATGGCGGGCGCGTCCGTGCCCATCTGGGCGGCCTTCTCGGGCAGGGTCATGCGCGAGACCAGGTCATCCACCCGCTGCGCCGTCGGCAGTGCGGGGTCCTGGAAGGGGAACGCTTCCTGCGCCCCCGCCCGCGTGCCGCCTGCCAGTGCCATCCCGACTCCGAGAACCGCCGCCCACTGCTTCAATCGCTGAGTACGCCCTTGTTCCATTCTGCCTCCCCGTTAGACACTTCAGTGTGTGCCTGCCATGACTGGGAAGTAGTTTCACCAACAGAGAGCCGTTTCCCTGCCTTGACACCCGTCGGGCCTAGATGCTATCATCAAGGCATGTATCTTCCCAAACCTTTTCTCCGCGCCCTGCTGCCGCTAGCCGCGCTCTGCGCCGTCGCAGCGCCGGCGGGTGCCCAATCGCCTACCCTCCGCCCGCCCGCCGTGCCGCTGGTGACGGACGACCCATACCTCAGCATCTGGTCGGAGGCTGACCACCTCACCGACAAGGCCACCGTCCACTGGACCGGGCGCCCGCACTCGCTGACCAGCTTGATTCGCGTGGACGGTCAGACGTACCGGCTGATGGGCGCCACCCCCGCCGCCGTTCCCGCCCTGCCGCAGACAGGCCTGCGCGTCCTGCCGACGCGCACCATCTACGATTTCGAGAGCCCGGCCGTCCACGTCACGCTGACGTTCATGACGCCCAAGCTGCCTGCCGACCTCGACGTTTATGGCCGCCCCGTGACATACCTCACCTGGGACGTGCGCGCCACCGACGGCAAGAAGCACGCCGCCTCGGTCTACTTCGACAACAGCGCCGAACTCGCCGTCAACTCGCGCGACGAGGCCGTCGTCTGGCAGCGGCAAAGCATGGGGCCGCTGACCGCCCTCAAGATCGGCACCTCGGAGCAGGCCGTATTAGGTGGCCGGGGCGACGATATCCGCATCAACTACGGTTACGCATACGCCGCCGCGCCCTCGTCGGGGGCGCAGTTCGCGCAGGGCGCGGCGGACGCCGTGCAGGGTTCGTTCGTCCGTGACGGCAAGCTGCCTGGACGCGACGACAGGCGGATGCCGCGCGCCGTCAAGGACGCCATGCCCGTCTCCGCGCTCGCTCTGGACTTCGGGCAGATCGGGGCTGCCCCGGTCACGCACTACGCCATGCTGGCCTACGACGAGATCTACGAGGTCCGGTTCTTCAAGAAGGATCTGCGCCCCTACTGGCGCCGCGACGGGGCGACGCCCTCTGACCTGCTCCAAACGGCGGCCCGCGACTATCCTGCTTTGCAGGCCCGCTGCGCCGCCTTCGACGACTCCCTGATGGCCGACCTGGAGAAGCAGGGCGGCGCGCGCTACGCCCAGATCGCCGCCCTGGCCTACCGCGAGGCCATCGCGGGCACGGGGCTGGCCGCCGACGGCAATGGAAAACCGCTGCTGTTCACCAAGGAAAACACCTCAAACGGCGACATCGCCACTGTGGACGTCATCTTCCCCGCCGACCCGATCTTCTTGCTGTTCAGCCCGGCCCTGGCGAAAGCCTCGCTCGTCCCCGTCATGCTCTATGCGGCCTCCCCGCGCTGGAAGTTCCCCAACGCACCACACGACCTCGGCACCTACCCCATCGCGAGTGGGACCGACGATGGCGGCGAGGGCATGCCGGTCGAGGAGAGCGCCAACATGCTGATTTTGCTGGACGCCATCGCCAAGGAGGACGGCAACGCCGACTTCGCCTCCCAGTGGTGGCCCAAGGTGAGCCAGTGGGCCGCGTACCTCCAGTCTTACGGCCTGGACCCCGAGGATCAGCTCTGCACCGACGACTTCATGGGGCATCTGGCACACAACTCCAACCTGTCCGTCAAGGCCATCATCGGCCTGGCCGCGTATGGCGACATGTGCCGGATTCGCGGTGACAACGCCACCGCCGAGAAGTATTTCGTCATGGCCCAGGGCTTCGCGAAACATTGGGTCCAGGCGGCGGGCGACGGCAATCACTCGCGGCTGGCCTTCGACAAGCCGAACACCTGGAGCCAGAAGTACAACCTGGTTTGGGACCAGATCCTGAACTTGCACGTCTTCCCGCCCGCAGTCGCGCCGGCCGAGATCGCCTACTACAAATCGGTCCTCCAGCCCTACGGCGTGCCTCTCGACTCGCGCACCCACTTGACCAAGACGGACTGGTCGGTGTGGAGCGCCACCATGGCCGACAACCAGAGCGACTTCGAGACCCTGGTCTCGCCGATCTACGACTATCTGAATACGACCCCGACGCGCCTGCCGCTCGTGGACTCGTATGTGACCGACAACATCAAGAGCGACGGCATGCACGCCCGCCCGGTCGTCGGCGGCCTGTTCATCAAGATGCTCGCCGATCCCGCAACCTGGTTCCACTGGTCCACGCGCGGCGCGGACGTGCGCGAGGCCTGGGCGCCCTTCCCCGCCCCACCCCCGGTCGCCGTCGTCGTGCCCACGTCGCAGGCCGCGCCGATCAACTGGCGCTACACGACCACGGCCAACCCACCCGCCGCCAACTGGTACACACCCAGCTTCAACGACTCGGCCTGGAAACAGGGACCGGCCGGCTTCGGCACCAACCCGCCCGGTGTCCACGCACGGACGGTCTGGTCCGACACGCCTGGCGACATCTGGATACGCCGCACCTTCGACGTGCCCGCCGGCAAGTTCGACGACTTGCAGTTCCAGTGCTACCACGACGAGGACGTCGAGATTTATGTCAACGGCGTCCTCGCCGCCAAGGCGAGCGGGTACACGTCCTCCTACGACACCATCCCGCTGCTGCCCGCCGGCAGGGCCGCCCTCCACGCGGGCGCGAACGTGATCGCCGCCCACTGCCACCAGACCGACGGCGGCCAGTTCCTCGACATCGGCCTGGTCAACGTCACCGCGCCCGCGCGTTAGGCACGGGCGAAGCCGAAGACAGCAGAACGCCGGGGCGCGAACAATCGCGCCCCGGCGTTTTCATGCCTCAGGGGTATGTCGCAGGGCGCCGTCCAGCG
>JANOOM010000607.1:0-8087 GCA_031421335.1 Armatimonadota bacterium | reverse complement strand
CGGGTGTTTGGACGGGTGTTTGGACGAGTGAATGAATTCACTCGCTCCGCGTCAGACCTGTCCAGGGGACAGAAGACAAACACCGACGGCCAGAATCGCAAGGCGCGGCTCTTACCGATCTGTTCCCAAAACCTACTCCCTTGTCCCTTGGACAACTCCGAACGGAGCGAGTGAATTCATTCACTCGTCCGAACACTCGTCCGAACACCCGTCAAGACACACGTCCGAACACCCGTCTATCTGTCACGGCCGCCGCGTAACATCAGTGAGTAATGATAGAGCGGTGCTCAAGCGAAGCCGGGGACGCTGACATCTCAAAGCACCCGCTATAAGGGCTTCGCCCATTCCCCGCTGTAGAGACTTCAAGCCATCAAGGCCCGGCGCTGCCGCTTGGGGGCGACCCCGAAGGGCTGGGCGCGGGCATCACATTGGGAGACGGGGCGGAAGCCGGTGGCACGGGCTGATTGTTCGGCGGCATCCCTGCCGGCACGTTGCTCATCCCTGGCTGCGGCCCGTTCGTGTTAGGAGCGCCGCCCATCGGCGGGCCGGGGTTCGGCGGGCCGGTGTAAGGAGCGGCAGCGGGCGGCGTCGGAGCAGGCGGGGGCGGGACATAGCCGGGGTACGGCTGGAGACGCGGGTCGTAGTCCCGGCGGAAGACGGGCCGGTGGCTCGGGCCGAAGCGCAGAGGCGAGTTCTTTAGCGGGCCGTCGTCCTGCCCGCCGTCGTTGGTGAAGCGCCGGACGGGGATGGGCTGGGGCGGCATCAGCACGAGCGGCGCGGGGCCGGTCGGGGCCGACACCGCGACCGGGGCGGGCCGGTTGGCCGCCTGGCGCCTGGCCTCGTAGGCGCGGAAGGCGGCCAGGAAGAGCACGCCGAACATGACGAAGAACAGCGCGGAGACGCCGAAGGCGACCGCCCCGCCGACGGCCCAGGCCCGCTGGACGGCGAAATACTGAGAGACCCCGCCGGCGAACCGCCGCCGCTGCCACGCGAGTTCGTGCCCGTGCAGGCCGAGGTAGCAGCACAGCCCGAACAGCACGACCGCCATCAGCTCGCTCGGCAGCGCGAACCCCGATGGCAGGATGAAGACGTTGAAGAGGCCGCCCAGCAGGCCCGCCACGATGACCAGCGCGGCCAGCCCGAAGGCTCGGTGGCAGAGGCACCACAGCCACCCGCAGAAGAACGCCCCCCAGTTCCAGTGCAGTTCCTCGATCTCGGGCGGGCCGCCGCGCTCCTCGCCGGAGGAGTTGTCTTCTTCGCGGACGGGCGGGTAATACGGGGGCGGGACGTAGGCGGGTGCCGCCACCACCGCCGGCCCGATGGCGGGCGGCCAGACGGATGCGGGGGACCGGGCGAACTCCTCGGCTGCGACGGCGCGGCAGCGCGCGCAGTCCTTGTCGAAGGCGGTCAGGGCGTATCCACACTTTGGGCAGTCCATCGGCTCAAGCTCCTTTCCGCTCGCCTCTTGCGCGTTCGGTTTCCTCGGAGTACGCGCCTCCCCGCAGCGCGCAGCCTGTACTGCTTGATCAAGCTGAGTACCGTGAGATTGCGGCGACCGGCGAGTTCGAGCAGGTAGACCAGCCGCTCCGCGCCTCCGCTCGGTCCGTGTAGGTGAGGAACTCCTGCTGCTCCGCATCCGTCGTGGTTTCCGCGTGGAGCTTCGCGGCGAGGATGTTATAGCGGCGCCAGAAGGCGGCGGAAAAGTCGCCGTTGACCCGCCTGACGAGTTCGTCATCTGTCAGGGCGGGGACGGATTTGCGGAAGTGGTCGAAGGCTGATGCCTCCCACCTCTCCGGGCTGGACGGTGTGTAGGTTGTTTCAGTCACTGATGCCACACGACCTCTCTCAGAGTGGGCGGTCAGCGAACCCCAGACGAGTGAATGAATTCACTCGCTCCACTCAGATTTGTCCAAGGGACAATAAAACGGTTTGCAGGGACAGGCCAGGTCTCCAGTGGGTTCTCGGCTGCTCTTCTGTCCCCTGGACAGGTCTGACGCGCAGCGAGTGAATTTATTCACTCATCCGACTCGCCCCGAACCTGTCCGAGTGACGCGTCTAGCGGCCCTGACTACTAAAACGGAACGTCACCTCAGTCAAATGGGTTCGGTTTTCCGGGCGCGCGGGCTTCTATGTGGCCACGCCGAACTGCGCGCGCACTTCTGCCACGCTCATCGTGCGCCCGGCCTCGCTGTCAGCGAGGCCATCTTCTATAGTCTGCCGGACGTAGATCTCGTGCATGAGGTCATCCCACGTCGAGTCTTCGGGCAGGCCCTCGACGAGCCGTTTAGCTTCTTCTTTTATGCTGGTCGCTTGCATTCTGCTATCCCTCCTCCGAATACTTCTCTTTCAGCCCGGCCACCACGCTCGGGTCGGCCAAGGTCGTCGTGTCGCCCAGGGCGCGGCCCTCGGCGATGTCGCGCAGCAGGCGGCGCATGATCTTCCCACTACGCGTTTTGGGCAGCTCGGCGGTGAACAGGATGTCGTCGGGGCGCGAGATGGCCCCGATCTTCTTGGCGACGTGGTCCTTGAGCTGCCCGGCCAGCTCCGAGGTGTGCGGGGCGCTCTCCTTCAAGGTGACGAAGGCGGCGATGGCCTGCCCCTTGATCTCGTGCGTCCGCCCGATGACGGCGGCCTCGGCGACGCTCGGGTGGTCCACCAGAGCCGACTCGACCTCCATGGTGCTGATGTTGTGGCCGGCCACCAGCATGATGTCGTCCACCCGGCCCAGCAGCCAGTAGTCCCCCTCCTCGTCGCGGCGCGCGCCGTCGCCGGGGAAGTAGTAGCCCTTGTCGGCGAACTTACTCCAGTAGACGCTCTTGTAGCGCTCGTCGTCGCGCCAGAGCGTGCGGAGCATGGAAGGCCAGGGCTTGGTGATGACCAGAATGCCGGTCTGGTCGGTGCCGCGCGGCAGGACCTCGCCCGCCTCGTCCACGACCTCGGCGCTGATGCCGGGGAAGGGGCGCGACGCGGACGCGGGCTTGGTCCGGCTGATGCCCGGCAGGGGCGTCACCATGATCGCGCCGGTTTCGGTCTGCCACCAGGTGTCCACGATGGGGCAACGGCCGCCGCCAATGTGCTCGTTGTACCACAGCCAGGCTTCTGGGTTGATCGGCTCGCCGACGGACCCCAAGACGCGCAGGCTCGATAGGTCGTGCTTCGCAGGCCACTCCGTCCCCCACTTCATAAACGCCCGGATGGCGGTCGGGGCGGTGTAGAGGATGGAAATGCCGTGCCTCTCGATCAGGCTCCAAAAGCGGTCGCGCTGCGGCCAGTCCGGGGCGCCTTCATAGAGGAATACAGTCGCGCCGTTCGCCAGCGGCCCGTAGACGACATAGGAGTGCCCCGTCACCCAGCCGACATCAGCGGTACACCAGTAAACGTCATCATCTTTCATGTCAAAAATGTACTTGGTGGTCGCCGCCACGCCCGTCAAGTAGCCGCCCGAGGTGTGCAGGATGCCCTTGGGCTTCCCCGTCGAGCCGGACGTGTAGAGGATGTAAAGCGGGTCCTCGGCGTCCATCGGCAACGCCGTGTGCTTAATCGAAGCCTCGTCCATCAGCCGGTGCCACCAAAAGTCGCGGCCCTGCTTCATGTGGACGTGCCGGGCGTCCTCGGTCCGGTTGACGACGATGACCTTCTCGATCGTCGTTGCCCCTTCCAGGGCCTTGTCGGCCAGATCCTTGAGCCGGATCGGGTTGCCGCGCCGCCAGCCGCCGTCCGCCGTGATGAGCAGCTTGGACTGGCTATCGCTGATGCGCTCGGCCAGCGAGTCGGCGCTGAAGCCGCCGAAGACGACCGTATGCACCGCCCCGATCCGGGCGCAGGCCAGCATGGAGATGACGGCCTCGGGGATGGAGGGAAGGTAGATGGTCACCCGATCGCCCTTCTCCACCCCCAGCCCTTCCAGGACGTTCGCCAGCTTGCAGACCTCCCGGTGCAGGTCGAAGTAGGTCAAGACGCGCATGTCGCCCGGCTCACCCTCGAAGATCAGGGCAGCCTTGTTGCGCCGCCCATCCGTCAAGTGCCGGTCCAGGCAGTTCGCGGCGACATTGAGCTGGCCGCCGACGAACCACTTCGCGTGCGGTGGGTCCCACTCGCAGACCGTCTTCCAGGGTTTCGTCCAGTCCAGCAGTGTCTCGGCCTGATGCGCCCACCACCCTTCCGGGTCGGCGGCGGCCTCCTCATAGACGGCGGGGTCGCTGATGTTCGCCGACGCCGCGAACCCGGCGGCGGGCGCGAATGTTTTCTGTTCTTCTGCCACGATGCAATGTCTCCTAGCTCTTTTTCCTTCGCGGGGGGAAAATGCGGGCGACGGGCACGGCCAGGCCCGGCAGCACGTCTTCCCCATCCAGCGTATCATCAATGCCTAAAGTCTGCGGCGGGCGCCCTACGCGAAACGTCGTAATCGTGCGCTTGCGCGGCTCGATGACCCACACCAGCCGGACCCCCGCCGCCAGCCATTCTTCCACCTTCTCCGCGACCTCGCGTGCTGTGTCGTTGGGCGAGCGTGTTTCTACTGCCAAATCCGGCACGAGGGGGACGTAACCCTCGGGGAGTGGTTCCGGCAGCCGCTCATAGGCGACAAAGGCAAAGTCCGGTGCTTTGACCGTGTCCGGGTCACGCTCTAAGAAGAAACCCGTCTCGGCGGCGAACGTCATGCCCAAGTCGTCGCCATAGACGACGCCGTTGACGTAGAACGAGACGCGGCTGGTGGCGTCCCCGTGCGGACCACCGCTTGGCGACATGGGGCGGAGTTCTCCTCGGATGAGTTCGTAATGGTGGCCTTCATCGGAAAGGCGCTCCAGGTCCGCCGCTGTGTAGACAGTCGGCCTTGCTTGGGTGGCAACGGTCATGGCTTGTTTACTCCATGGGGTACTTCAGGCCCCACTGCCCGCGCAGGGTGTCCATCGTCCGCATGATGGACAGGGTCTCGGAGAGCGGCAGGATGTCGCTCTCGGTCTTGCCCGCGCGCAGGCAGTCGCCCACTTCGGCGGCCTCGTAGTTCATGCCCGGTCCCTCAAACGGCACGTCAATGTCCTCGCTCTTGCCATTTGCGTTCACCGTCAGCTTCGTGGGCTTCCACCAGGGCGCGTGCATCTTGATTGACCCATCAGTCCCCAAGATCTGCGCCTCCTGCGGCGTGTTGATGCGGATGCCCGTCGTCAGCGCGGCGATCTGTCCGCCCGAGTACATCAGCGACACGGCGGCCTGCTCGTCCACTCCGGTTTCGCCCATCTGGGCCACGCCGGTGACGGCCGTGGGCGTGCCGAACAGCATGGAAGCGAGCGAGATGGGATAAACGCCGACGTCGAGAAGGCCGCCGCCGGCCATGGCGGGGCTGAACAAGCGGCCCTCGGGGTTAACGCCCGTGCGGAACCCGAAGTCGGCCTGGAGCATCCGCGCCTCGCCGATGGCCCCGCCGGCGATCAGCTCGCGGACGCGGGCCATGGCCGGGAAGAAGCGGGACCACATGGCCTCCATGACGAACAGGTCTTTAGCCCGCGCCGATGCAATGACCTCTTCAGCTTCTTTGGCGTTGACGGTGAAGGGCTTCTCGCACAGGACGGCCTTGCCGTGTTCCAAGCAGAGCAGGACGGCCGCTTTGTGCTGCGGGTGGGGCGTGGAGATGTAGACGGCGTGGACGTCCGGGTCGGCGGCCAAGCTCTCGTAGCTGGCGTGGCGATTGGCAATGCCGTACTTGTCGGCGAACCCGTCCGCCTTCTCCTGGGTGCGCGAGCCGACGGCGACGAGTTTCGCGCCGGGCGTGGCCTGGAGGCCGTCGGCGAACTGGTGGGCGATGCTGCCGGGGCCAAGAATGCCCCAGCCGATCAAGTCGGAAGAGATGGGTGTCAAAATAAAATACCTCACGGCGGCGACTAAGTCTTGGGGACCTGTTTCGCCGCCGCAAGGCTCTTTTCCTGCCGCCCGTTTGTCACCCCGTCACGCCTCGGCGTAGTGGGTGTCGGCGTGGGCGGGTTCAACGTGCGTGAACAGCAGTTCCGTCTGCCCCAGCATGTCCTTGTCCTGGTCGCGCGTCAAGTGGTACTCCGCGCACAGGCCCGAGATCCAGCCCTCCATCTGCTGCCGGCACTCGGCCTCGTCCGGGCAGTCCATCGACTCCATGATCGTTTCTTCCGGGACGCGGGCGGTTCCGCCCTGCTTGGTGACTTTGATGATCTCTCGTTCCAGGTCGTCGAGTTCCATGTTCCGTCCTCCCCTGTTCATGTGGTATTGATTGCTTGCAGGGTGAGATACAGCATGGGCGTCAGAATTTCCTTCTTTCAGCTCGGCCCCTTGTAGCCGACATCTTCGGAGAATTGCCCAGTGCGGAGCGACCACTCTGCCTGACGGCGCAGCAAGCCACCCCGCTGTGGCAGAGTTTGGCACTCCTGGATCAGTGCCCGCAGCGTTCGGTCCTGGCCCGCCTTGTTTCCGGCTTTCCGGTAGCAGGCCGCCAGAAGCTCTACGTCGTAGGCATGCTGCCACAGGTTCCGGTCCCGCTCCCCATGTGTGGCTCCGCCCTGGGGCAATAGCTCCAGCTTCCGCTCCTGCCAGTAGACTGCCCGGCGGCGGAAGTCCTGTTCGGTCGCCTTGTACTCAGCCGCGTGCCCACGCTGGAGCGCGTCTATCTGCCGAGGCGGCAGGGTGGCGTTGGCCCTCATGTAGTCCAGGGAGCCGTCTGGGTTGCGGAACTTCCGCAGCAAGTCTTTGGGAAGGGCTTTCTGATAGAATGCGCCCTGGAAGTTGTAGGAAAGAAAGTAGTAAGCCCGGCGCTGTTCGCACAGATCGCGCTCTGACGGCAGCCGGAACTGCGGGCTGGAACCAGCCGGTGTGGCGGCATTCAGGCTCCTGATGGGTTTAAGTAACAGCCGCCAATGAAAGGGCTGGTCAATCAGGCTCTCGGTACGAGTGACCGGGCGCGCACCGCCGTTCTCGTCCAACTCATCTGAGGAACGCACTTGGATTTGCGGCGCGGCGTTCATGGACAGCGAGACTGCATCCGGCAGTGCGTGGGCGACTTGTGACGGCTCCAGAGGTGTGAAGGGCATGTAGATATCTCTTCCCGGCGGGAGGGACGAGTCGGTCGCATACAGGTACTTGATCGTTCGGCCCCGCCGCTCCCCGGAAACGCTGCCGTTATACGGCTGAACGTCCAGGCTGAGGGCCGAGCCTGGGGTCAGCCGGTCCTCGCCCAGCCAGCTGCGCGCCACGAGAACCACATTGCCCGCCGCGTCCATGCCCACCGGCTGCACGTCTACCTTGAAGCCATCGGCGTGTTTGGCCGACGGCGTCAAGTCCACGGCGCTGTAGCCGTCGGCGGAGGGCGGCGAGAGGATGGCATCCGGCAGGTCCACGTCATAACGCACGCCCAGGTACTCCGTGTCCCGCGCGAACATTCGGCTGTCAAAGTGGCGCTGATAGCCCGTCGGCAGCCAGTCTCGCTTGCTGATCGTGTACAGCTTATTCGTGTTGACGCCACTAGTCGCACCCACCGAATCCTGACGACGGAACCGGGCAGAGGTGAAATCCTGCGCGTAGAGCTTGGTCGCCCCATCCCCAAAATCGGCCCGCGCCCGCTGGCTGTTGACAAGGCTTTGATAGGCTGGATCGCCTAAAAAGCCCAGATCGCCGCTCGCCTGGTCCGCCGAAGTCTTGATGATCAGCCCGTGAGGCCGGTTCAACGCGGTGTCCGGCCCGAAGACACGCAGGCGCTGCTTGCCGTCGGACCAAGTTGTCGTGTCCCCCACCCGCTCGTAATACAGCCACGGCGAGCGGCGGCCCCAGACTTCCCACGGGACCTGCCGGCCATCAATCAACTTCCAGCCGGAGAAGTGCCAGGTGTTGACGCGGCCCAGCGCGGCGGCGATGGCGGCGCCGGGGTTCTGCGCGTTCCGACGGCCCTGATACAGCGTCGGCAGCAGGAACAGGACGGCGACAAGCAGAACGGCCGCTACTGCGGCGAGGGCGCGGCGGAGCGGCACCCGGCGGGCCGGGAAGGCGACGGGGGCGCTTAGAGACGCCACCAAGTCGGCCCGGCGCAGCGTGGCCGTGAACCGACGTTGGGCGTCGAGTTCCTGCGCGCAGCC
>JANOOM010000606.1:0-6650 GCA_031421335.1 Armatimonadota bacterium | reverse complement strand
TGTGTCTTTCACCGACGCGGCGCTGCGCCTGGCGGTCAAACTGCGGGCACAGGCCCGCAATGCAGGTACGCCCCCTGCTGACCCCAAGGAACTCGACTGCGATGTGCTTATCGCCTCCCAAGCACTAAATCTCGGCGCTCCCCGCGCCACTCTGATCCTCGCCACTATGAATCCCGGTCATCTCGCCCAGTTCCTCCCGGTGGACCTGTGGACGAACATCGTTCCCTAACGCTGTCCCCCGCCCCAATTCGGGGAGCCCGAGGGGGGAAAGAGGGTCGGGGGACCCGACCCCTACGTCGCTCCGTAGGGGCTGGGCTTGTCTCCATCCTCCTTCCCATCCCTATCTGGTTCCCCCAGAACTGGGGGCTGGGGGGCTCACACTCCTCCCACCACAAAAACGAACTCCGCCCCCTCACACCCCGTCCAAGTCGCCCTCCGACCGGCACCACGCCAGCACGTCGGCGAAGCGCAGGCGCTCCAGCGATCCGAACAGCGCGTGACGGCTGATCTTGGCGCGTGCCAAAGCCGGTGAGGTCAGCCCGCACAAAAACCGCGCCTGCTGCCGAGGCTCGCGCAGGGCGTCCGGGTGCGAGGCTTTCAAGGCGTTCCAGGCCCCCACATCCAGCAGCGACTCGGGGGCGGGTAGGTCGTCCAAGGCGGGCATGACGGCAGCCCGTCCGGTCAGGCAGTACGCGCAGTGGCCGCAGGGCGCGTCTCGCTTTTCCCCGAAGTAGCCCACCAGAGCGTTTGTCTGGCAGCCCTCGTGCGTCACCAGGGCCAGGACCTGTCGAAGACGCGCCACTTCCGCCTCCTCGCGCCGAGCAAACCGCGAAGCTAGGTCGAAGGCCAGGGCGTCGGCGTCCGCTTCCTTGTCGCCGCGCGTGTAGCGCTGGCGCACGTCGGCCACCTTCAGCACCGCCCAGCCCTGCTCCTCCAGATACTCCAAAGCGCGGACGACGCGCCGCCGCTCGACGCTCAAAGCTTCCGCCGCCTCGTCCGGGTTCAAGGCGTACCAGATCTTGCCGCGCCGGGCCATCTGGAACAAGTCGCGGATGAAATCGGAGTGCCGACCCTCGAACTTGCCGATGATCTCCGGCAAAGACAGCAGCGGCTGGATCTCGTAGCCCGCATAGAACGGCGTCCCCTGGTGGAAGATGCCGTCCATCTCCAAATACGTCAGGGCCGTCCGCAGAACGAGCAGCCGGATGTCGTGGTCGTTGGACAGCCCGTACAGCGCCAGGTCGAAGGACGGGCCCCGCGAAAGTAGGTCGTCCAGCAGCGACTTCAACGCGCTTTCCGTGGGCGTGTCCCCGTAGGCGAAGTTTTCGAGTGTCGGCACGTCCTCGGGGCAGGCCAGCAGCTCCACCGTGGACTTGACACCGTCGCGCCCGGCCCGCCCGATCTCCTGGCTATAGCTTTCCAGCGACTTCGGCAGGTTGTAGTGGTAAACGTAGCGCACGGTCGCCTTGTCAATGCCCATGCCGAAGGCGATGGTGGCGACCACGATGCCCCGGTCCGAGGCCATCCAGCGGTCCTGTACAGCCGCCCGCACCTCGGAATCCAGCCCGGCGTGGTATGCCTCGGCCGGGTGCCCTTCCTTCTCAAGTAGGGCCGCCACCCGCTCCGCTGTTTTCTGCAAGGTGACATAAACGATGGTCGGGCCGGGCAGGCGCTTGCCGATGCGTTTCAAGAGCAGGGCGTCCCGGTCGGCGGCCCGCACCGGCGTGATGCTCAGGTTCAGGTTGTGCCGATAAAAGCCGGTCACGATCGCGGCTTCATCAGGGATGTCGAAAGCCGCCCGGATGTCCTTGACGACAGCGGGCGTCGCCGTCGCCGTTAGGGCTAAAACGCGCTCCGCGCCGACGGTCTTGGCCGCCAAAGCCAGCTTCAGATAGTCGGGCCGGAAGTTGTGGCCCCATTCGCTGATGCAGTGCGCCTCGTCCACCGCGAACAGCGCGATGGATGTCCGCCCCAGCAGCCCGACGAACCGCTCGTTGTTGAAGCGCTCCGGGGCCACATACAGCAGCTTCAAGGTCCCCGCCTCCATCCGATCGGTGACGTCTCGGACTTCGGCCCCGCTCAGGGTCGAGTCCAGCCGGGCGGCTTGGATGCCGTGCCCCACCAGGAAGTCTATCTGGTCCTTCATCAACGCGATCAGAGGCGAGACCACCAGAGTCAGCCCCTCATAGCGCAGGGCCGGGAGCTGGTAGCAGAGCGACTTGCCCGCGCCGGTCGGGAAGACGGCCAATGCCGATTTGTGGGCGTCCAAGGCGTCAATGACCCGTTCCTGGCCGGGCCGGAATGCCCCGAAGCCGAAGTGCTTTTGGAGAAGCTCGACCGGGGTCTCCGCCCCCGAAACTGCCGGGGGAACCTTGGCCATCTGTTTGATCGTCATATGAGTCTCTCTTCCTTCCGTGAGCCTGCCGATAATCGTCCTTGCAGAACCTGATAGACTATGGTAAAATTAAGCATGACGCGCCTGCGCCCGCTATTCTCTTCTTCCTTGCTTCTTGTTACTCTCCTTGCCGCCGGACTCCTCCTTGCCTCGTGCCGCGCCGGAGCGCAGATCGTCGTCACCGGCCCCCCCACGCCCGCCGCCCGGTCTCTGACCGCCTGGTTCCCCCGCCACATCCCCGCCCGGTTCCAGGCGCGCGGGCGGTTCGAGGTCAACCCCCTCAGCGACGCCGAGATGTCGGACTATCTGCGCGCGGACGACGACGGCCGCGATCAGAACGCCCACACCGACGATGGCGACATTGACGGCGTCTTTGAAGCGGACCCGGACCGCATCACCCTCCGCATCCCCCCTACGGGCCGGCCAGACTTCTACACCTTCGCCCACGAGTACGGCCACTACGTCTGGTTCAACCTCTTGAGCGGCGAAGACAAGCGCCGCTACGAGGGAGTCTATAAGAGGCAGAAGACCGCCCACCATCTTGTCACGCGCTATGCCCAGACGGACGTGGAGGAGGGCTTCGCCGAAGCCTTCTCGTTCTACGCGAACGACCCCGCCCTGCTGGGTCACCGGGACGCCCTTTCGTCCCAGTTCCTGGCCCAATGGCCCGCGCCCTGACCCCGGTCGCGCGCGCCGCGACGCCCGATGACGCCGAGGCTGTCCTCTTGACCCTCTGCGCGGCCTTCGACCTGAACGCCGGGTCTGCCCGACCCATCTTCTACGCCGACCCCTACTACGACCTCACCCACAAGCGCGTCCTGACGACGCCCCAAGAGGGAGTCGTTTCTTGTCTGACCGTCGTGCCCGCCCTGATCCAAGTCGGCGGCGTCCCTGTGCTGGCCGGCGGCATCGCCGGGGTCGCCACCCGGCCTGAATGTCAGCACCGGGGCCACGCCGCCGCCCTGCTGGAAGCCACCGTCCATGCCCTCTGGGACGAGTTGGGCTACCCGCTGTCCCTGCTGCACCCCATTTCGGCCCCCTTCTACCGCCGCTTCGGCTGGGAGACCGCCTCGCGCGCCTTGCGCTGGTGCGCCGTGCCTTCCTCCCTGCCCCGCCATGCCGAGGCCGCCCGCGTCCGTCCCGCCACTGCTTCTGATTGGCCCGCCATCCACCAGATCCAGGCCGACCTGACCCGCGCCGACACCGGGGCCAGTCGCCGCGACGACCGCCGCTGGCGCCTCATCTCCCTGCCCGTGCCGGGCCGCGAGGCGTTCGTCTACTGCGAGGGCGGCACCGTCCTCGGCTATGCGCTCTGGGAGCGGCGTGAGAGTCTGTTCGTGCTGGAAATGCATGGACGGATACCGGCTGCCCGGCTGGGTCTGGCCGGGCACCTCGCTCGCCAACCCGAGCCGGCCGCCGAGTGGCACGCGGCCTCTGGCCTCCTTCGAGACTTCGGCCTGCCCCACGGCGGCTCGGACGAACCGGGCGTCATGCTCAGGATCGTGGACCTTCCCGCCGCCCTGGCCGCCGTTCATGCCGTCCTCTATGCTCCCATACTCGCCGAATCGGGCCTGATGCTGACCGTCCGCGCTTCCGATACCGGTCGCCCCGCAAATACCCGCCCCCTGCGCCTGACGGCGGACGGAGTGGTCCCTGGCACCAGCCATGATGCCGCCTGGCTGCGCGCCGATATCCGCATCCTGGCCCAGCTTTATCTTGGCTACCGCCTGCCCTCCGAGGCCGCCGCTGCGGGCCTCGTGGCCTGCGACTCGCCCGAGACGTTGGCCCAAGCCGACTTGCTGTTCCCGGCCCGGCAGCCCTACGTCGCGCCGCTGGACCAGGTGTGACCTCACCCCGGCGCGAGCGTCGGGGTGAGGTCCGAATGCCCTTCCTTCGGGTACAATCTCTCTCTATGGCAAAACGACGGAAGCAGAAGATTACCCCACGCGCCCTGCTGGAACTGAAGATGCCTGGGGACGTACAGGTCGCCTCGGACGGCCTCCGCATCGCTTACGGCGTCAGCGAAACCGACTGGGAAGACAACAGCGTCGTGCAGCACCTCTACGTCGCAAAGGTCGGCGACGAGGCGGAACCCCGTCAGGTGACGCGCGGCCGGGACAGCGAGACCGACCCGCGCTGGTCCCCCGACGGCAAGTGGCTGGCCTTCCTTTCGAGCCGCGAGGCCGAGGACGCCGGCGACGACTACGATGAGGACGATCCCAAGGACCAGGTCTGGCTGCTGCCCATGGACGGCGGCGGCGGCGAGTCCGAGCCGCTGACCAGTGCCCCCGAAGGCGTCGTGGACTATGACTGGCTCCCCGACTCCTCCAGCATCGTTTATCTGGCCCAGGAACCCCGCCCCAAGCCCCTGCAAACCGACCACGAGGACCGGCAGGAGCGCAAGGACGACGCCGTCGTCGAGCGACTGGAGAAGTTTCGGCAGCAGATCTGGCGTATTGACCGGGACAAAAAGAAGCCCAAACTGGTCCACGCCGGCGACTACGGCGTCGGCGAGATCGCTGTTTCGCCCGACGGCAAATCAGTCGCCTTCACCACCAACTACACCGGCGAAGTCAACGACTACCACAAGAGCGATGTTTGGGCCGTCTCCCTCGAGACCGGCGAAACGCGCCCCCTTTCGGACGGGCCGGGCGGTAAGTCTCACCCCGTCTGGACTAAGGACGGCGCTCGGGTCCTTTATGTCGCCCCGCTCGACCCCGACTTGTCTTACTCCCAGTCGAATTTGTACGCCGTGCCATTCGGAGGTGGGGAACCTGTCAATTTGACTCGAGACTTCCCGCACGACTTGACCAGCTGGCACGGCGTCTGGCTTGACGGCGCGGGCCGCATCTACGCCCTCGCCGCCGCCGGAACCATGACCCTCGTGTACCGCCTCGATCTTAGTCAAGAAGGTGGCGAGTGGGAGCAGTTGACTGACGATGACCAGCACCTCCACGACTACCACGTCGCCCCAGACGGCGGTCTGGCCCTGGTCGCCAGCGGCGCTCAGGACGTCCCCGAACTGCTCTGGCTCGCCCCAGGTGCCAAAGACACCGAGGCGCTGACCGACCTCAACGGTGACTGGGCCGACGACCACGTCATCGCCCCGACGGACCTCTTGACCTGGCAGGGCGCCGATGGCCTGACAATCGAGGGCCTGCTGACCCTGCCGCCGGGCTATGAAGAGGGCACCAAATGCCCCCTCATCGTTTCCCTGCACGGTGGACCGCACGGCAGGACAGTTCAAGCGCTTTCCCCCTACACCGCTTCCCAGGTCTGGGCCGCCGAGGGCTACGCCGTCCTGTCTCCCAACTACCGGGGCAGCGAGGGCTATGGCAACGCCTTCAGCACCGCCAACCGCCATGACCTCGGCGGGGGAGACGCCGGGGATGTGCTGGCCGGCATTGATGAGGTCGTCCGGGAGGGCGTCGCCGACGGCTCCAAAGTCGCCGTTATCGGGTCGTCTTACGGCGGTTATTTGGTCAACTGGCTCATCAGCCGGACCCAGCGGTTCCAGGCCGCCGTGTCCCAGTTCGGCATCTTTTCCCTCGTCACCGACTTTTCGAATTCCCAGGCCCCGCGCTGGGAGACCGAGTATCTGGGCGGCTACCCCTGGGAGAAGCCGGAACTCTATGCCGAGCGCTCGCCCTCCACCTACCTTCAGGACATCCAGACCCCCGTCCTGATTTTGCACGGCGAGGGCGACCCGAACACCTTCATCGCGAACTCCCAGGAAATGTACCAGGCCCTGCGGCTGTTGGGCAAGACCGTCGAGTACGTCCACTACCCCCGCGAGGGCCACGGCCTGGGCGAGCCGCAGCACCGGCTGGACGAGCTGCGCCGCTGCCTGGCCTGGTTCGACAAGCACCTGCATGGCGCGGGCCAGAAGACCGCCTACCGGGCCGGTGACAAGATCACCCAAGGCGGCTGGGAGCTGACCATGACCGGGGCCACTTTGGAGACCTACGCCGGGCGGGACGACGGCGCCCGCCGCCACGTCGAAGTCGCCCTGGCCCTGCGCGACACCACCGAGACGCGCCGGACCCTGACCGTCGGCCCCGCCGATTTCTCGCTCACCCGCACTTCCCCGCCGGGCCGCCCGGCTCGCCCTATCGGCCTCCCCGTCGCCGTGCTGGGCCAAACGGCTCTTGCCGACGGGACGGGCTGGTCCTTCCGCTTCGCCCCTGCTAAAGATGACCGCGCCCTCGCCGCGCCTCTGGCCGTCACCTTTCGGCTGCCCAAGACCGGCGGGACG
>JANOOM010000605.1:0-3189 GCA_031421335.1 Armatimonadota bacterium | reverse complement strand
CGGAACCGTCTCAGTCTCGGTCACGAACCTCGCCCCCGGCGGCGGCACATCGAACGCCCTTTCCTTCACCCTTTCTGTGCCAAAGCCCGCCGCCCCGGTCCTCCAGAGCGCCAAGGCCGGCGACTCTTCGGTGACGCTGACCTTCACGACCGTGGCGAACGCGGCCACTTACACCCTGAAGAGTTCGGCCCAGCCGGGCGGCCCCTATACGGTTGATGTCACTGGAGTGGCAGCGACTGCGGGTGCGGTCACCATCACCGCCATTGACCCGAACCAGCCGAACGGCTCGCCCCGGTACTACGTCGTTTCCGCCACCGGCCCGGCCGGGGAGGGCGCGAACTCGAACGAGCTGGCCGCGACGCCGCAGCACACCAACCTGCCGCCGACTGTTTCTCTCACCAGCCCCGCCGATGGGACGACGGCGATCTCGCCGGCAGGGCTGACGCTCTCCGCCACGGCCTCCGACCCGGACGGGACCGTCGCCAAAGTCGAGTTCTTCCAGAACGGTGTCAGCGTCGGGGTCGTCACGACCTCCCCCTACACCGTCCCCGTCTCGGGGCTTGTGACCGGCACCTATGTCTTCAAGGCTATCGCCACGGACAACAGCGGTGCGGCGACCACTTCCAACCTCGTCACCGTTTCCGTCACAAACCCTGCCCTGGGCGTGACGCTGCTCAGTGGGCCGGCCGACCAGTCCACCGTCTGCGCCGCCACCGTCGTTTTCACCTGGACCGGCTTCAGCGACACGACCGCCGCCTCGCAGCTCCGCTACGAGTACCAGCTTGATAACAGCGGGACCTGGTCCGCGCCGACGACCGTCACCACTTACACGTTCTCGGGGCTGGCGGAAGGGCTGCACTCGTTCGCGGTCCGCCTGCTGAACGCCGACGGCAGCGTCGTCGGCGCCCCCGTGGGCCGGTCCTTCTTCGTCAACCTGACGCCGCCGACCCTGCTGGCCGCCACCGTGGACGCCCGCGACACCCGCGCGGTCGTCTCTTGGAGCACTTCCAAGCCGACGACCGGCCAGATCGAGTTCGGCACGACGACCGGCTACGGCCGGAGCGCCCCCGCCGACACCCTCCCCGACGGCGCGCACCAGACGACCCTGGCCGGGCTGACCACGCAGACGGCGTACCACTACCGCATCCACTTCACTGACGGCTGCCACCCGGTCGTCAGCGGCGACCAGACCTTCACCACCCAGGCCCTGCTCAAGCCCAACCTCTCGATCACCGGCGCCTCCGTCCCCGGCTCGTTCGCGCCGCTCGACAAGATCGGCATCTCCTGGACGGTGCTGGACACCGGCCCCGGCGACGCCCTCGGGAACTGGACCGACAGCGTCTACCTGTCCGCGGTCCCCGTCCTGGACGCCACCGCCCTCAAGCTTGGCGACTTCCCGCAGAGCGGCCCGGTGCTGGCATTCAGCTCCTATGCCCAGTCGCAGAGCCTGGCCGCGCCGCGCGTCCCCGCCGGCAAGTACTATCTGATCATCCAGGTCAACTCGACGAACGTCCTGCCTGAGACCACCACGAGCGACAACATCCTGGCCGCCCCGGTCGAGATCACGGCCTTGCAGGACATGGTCGTCTCACCGGGCCGGTCCCAGATCACGCTGAAAGTCGCCAAGCCCGTTTCCGGCTCCTTCAGCCTAACCGACCTCAGCTTGAACGCGATTTCGGGCATCACGGCGACCATCTCGGGCGCCCCCGCCAGTGTCACCGTATCGGTGACGCCGCCGACCACGCTCCAGTCGCTGGAAAGCAAGTCCGTCGCCTACACGGTCACGGCCGCAAGCGCTGCCGTCCTGAATGGGACGGTCCAAGTCGTGTTCACCGGCAGCGGCGGCGCCAAGGCGACGGCGACCCTGAACCTCAACGTCATCCCGCCGACCCCCATGCTCGTCGCCGCACCCCTCACGCTCCAGACCAGCATGGTGCGCGGCGGGCAGCGCCTGGTGGACTTCACCGTCACGAACGCGGGCGATGCCACGGCGAAGAACCTGAAGCTCGTCCTGCCGAGCACTCCCTGGCTGTCGGCCACCACGCTGAACCTCCAGGGGGACCTCGCGCCCGGCGCGACCGGCACCTTCGAGCTGGCCCTAACACCCGCCGCTTCCCTGCCCCTGGGGCTGTACTCCGGCTCGGTCGGGGTCAAGGGCGACAACGCCGGCCTGAGCGTCCCCTTCGCCTTCGACTGCATCTCGACGAACAAGGGCAGCCTGAAGATCGTTGCCCAGGATGAATACTCCTTCTTCGCCGACACGCACCCGAACGTCGCCGGGGCGCACATCGTCTTGACCGACGCCACTTCGGGCGCCACGGTCCTGGACGACGTCACCGGGCCGGACGGCACCCTGACGCGGGCCGCCGTCACCGAGGGCGACTACAATGTGGAAGCGACGGCGGATGGCCACAAGCCCTCCCACGGCACTCTGCACCTGCTGGCCGGCCAGTCCAATGAGTACGACCCATTCCTGTCCAAGCAACTCGTCACTTACACCTGGAGCGTCGTCCCTATCCCGTTCACCGACCAGTACACGGTGACCCTGGAAGCCGTCTTCGAGACGCACGTCCCCGCCCCGGTCGTCACCGTGGACCCGTCCTTCCTGGACCTGCGGAAAGTGAAGTTCGACAGCAGCGGCAAGGCCGTCGTCAACTACACCCTGACCAACCACGGCCTGATCGCCGCCAACAACGCGAAGATCAAGACGCCGAGCGACTCGGTCTACACGATCACGCCATTCATCACCGAACTCGGCACCATCGCGCCGCTCTCCTCCATCGTCGTGCCGGTGACGATCCTGCGGAAGGCCGGATTCGTGCCGCCCGCGTCGGGGAGGGCAGTCGCCCGCGCCGCCGGCAAGGGCAGGCGCGCAGCGTCTGCCAAGATGGCCGCGCGGCCCAGGATCTCGCCGCCCGGCGCCTCAATCTGCACTCTGACTGGGGAAGCGGACTTCACTTACGACTGCGGCGGCCCGCGCTTCACCAGTGACGAGCTGATCTTCGACACGGGCGAATACCAGTGCTCCGACGTGGACGTGATCTACTCTTCTTCCGACGGCAGTTCCAACGGCGGCGGCGGCGACATCAACGGCGGCGGCGGTGGCGGCGGCGGCGACATCAACGGCGGCGGCACCTCCGTGGACGGACCTCCCGGAATCAGCACCGACAACGGATGCTTCACGCCTAA
>JANOOM010000604.1:0-7336 GCA_031421335.1 Armatimonadota bacterium | reverse complement strand
AAGCACGGGGGTTCAGTCCCGTGAACAGGCACCCCCAGGGACCGCCGGGGCAAGACCGATGAACCACCCGGTCTCCTGGCCGCTCTTCTTCTGGCTCTTTCTGAAAGCTTCCCTCTTTTCCACCGGCGGCACCGGCAACCTGCCCTCCCTGCACGCCGACCTGCCCGCGCACGGATGGGCCTCGGAGCGGCAGTTTGGCGAGGCCCTGACCATCGGCCAGATTTCGCCCGGCCCGACTGGACTATGGGTGATCAGCCTAGGCTATCTGACCGGCGGCCTGCGCGGGAGCCTGCTGGCCCTCGTCGCCGTCCTGCTGCCCCCACTTTTGATCCTGGCCGTGGAGCGGCTGTACCGGCGCGTGCAGGACCACCCCGCCGTCGAGGGCTTCGTGCAGGGGCTGGGATTGGCCGTCGTGGGCGTGTTCGCTGTCGTCCTGCACGGCATCCTGTTGAGCGCGGGCATCAGCGTGCGGAGCGTCCTGATCCTGCTGGCCGCCATCGGCCTGACCCTGACGCGCCGCGTGCCGGTCGTGGGGATCGTCGCCCTGGCGGGGCTTGCGGGCGTACTCTGGCGCGGGTAAGGACATATGTTCAGCGGGCGGCAGTCAAGACATAAAAATGAAACTCTCGCCGCAGGAAGTCATAGACACTCCAGCTGCCTGCGCTCCAGGAGGCAGTCTGGCTAGAACGGCAGGTGCAGATGGAATACCATAAGGCTGACGGCAGCACCATAGAGCGCCAAGTCCACCTGCTCGGCCTGGTGGCGAAGGGGAGCGTCTGGTACTTGGTGGCCTGGGCGGAGAGTGAGGGGCGTTCGTACCGGGTCTCGCGCGTGCGGGCGGCATGCGTGACGGAGGCGCCGTGCGTCCGGCCTCCGGGCTTTGATTTGGCCCTCTTCTGGGAAGGGTCGGTGGCCGAGTTGAAGGCGAACGTGCCGCGCTACCCGGCGACGGTGCGCGTCACTTCGGACCTGATCGCACGGGTCAAGCGGTCGCAGTCAGCGAGCCGAACGGCAGGATGATCGCCGTCGCGCCCTTCTGCCCGTAGACGGTCTGGGTGGCCTTGTCGAACCGGACGGTCGCGCCCAGCGCTTCGAAGATGTCGCGCACGGGTCTCGGAGTATGCGGAGAGCATCGCGGCGGTCTATCGGCGGGCCTAGCCGACCTTGACGCCCTTCCAGAAGGCGACGCGGCCCTGGACCTGCTCGGCACCTTTCTTCGGCTCCGGGTAATACCAGGCAGCGTCGGGGTTTGTCTTGCCGTCCGCCTCGACGGTGTAGTAGCTGGCGACACCCTTCCAGGGGCAAGTGGTGTGGGTGGCGCTCGGCTTCATCAATTCTTGATTGACGCTGTCGGCGGGGAAGTAGTGGTTGCCTTCCACGACGACGGTCTGGTCGCTCTCGGCGAGGACCGTGTTGTTCCAGATTGCTTTCATTGTTTCTCTTTCATCCCTGGAGGCGCCTTGGCGTAGACCGCAGCGGAGTCCCAGTCGGGGTCGGTCGCCAGCCGGATATACACGATCTGGCCGGTGTGGTAGCACTCCTCCCAGGCGCGGCGCGCGAGCAGCGTGCCGGCTTTCACAACCGCGCTGCCCAGGAACCAGTCGCCGTTCGGTGTAGCGATCTCGGCTCCCAGCGGCGTGCCGGCGTAGCGGGCGCGCAGGCGCGCGTAGTCGGCGAGCGCGGCGGCTTCAAAGAGCACCTGCACTTCGGAGACGTCGGGGGCGGGCTGCGCCAGAGCTTTCTCCAGCGCGGATTTGTCCGGGTAGGTCTCGCACAAGTGCCGAAGCATCTCGCGGATGGAGCGGCAGGCGGAAGCGGGCTTCCAGTCCCACTGGTCGGCTTTGAGGCCGTCCAGATGGGCCAGGAAGAACCGCAGGGCGCCGGTCATATTGTCTACGAGGTCGTCGAGCGCGAAGGCGTCAGGCATTCGCGCCCGCGAGAATGGTGTCGATCTGGGCCAGGTCGGCGGGCGACAGCTTGATCTCGGTGGCCTTGGCGTTCTCGCGCACCTGTTCGGGGCGGGTGGCCCCAATGATCGGCGCGACCATGGTCGGCTGACACAGCAGCCAGGCCAGCGCGAGCTGCGACAACGTGGCATCGCGCTCCCCGGCGAAGGCAGCCAGGGACTTCATTACGGGCAGGGACTCGGCCAGGCGCTTCTTGAAGCCCTCATCGCCCGCGCCCCGGCTGCCTTCGGGGGCCACCCCGCTCAGATACTTGTCGGAGAGCAGGCCCTGGGCGAGCGGCGAATAGGGGATCTGGCCGACGCCTTCCTCCTGACACAGCGGGAGAACGGTTTTTTCGATGTCGCGCCCGAGCATGTTGTAATAGTTCTGAAGCGAGATAGCCCGGCTCGCGTTCATCTCGCGGGCGATCCGTGCGCGCTCCTCGATCTGGGCGGCATCGTGGTTGGACCAGCCGTAGTAGCGGATCTTGCCAGAGCGCACGAGGTCGTCCATGGCACGGACAGTCTCTTCGGCAGGCGTATCGGCGTCGGGCCAGTGGAGCTGGTACAGGTCAATATAGTCGGTCTGGAGGCGGCGCAGGCTGTCTTCGACGGCGTCGAAAACGTGCTTGCGGCTGCCGGCGTCGCCGTTCGGCCCGTCCCACATGCGGCCCCGGCATTTGGTGGCGATGACCAGGGTGCGGCGGTCTTTGTCCTTCATCCAGCGGCCCATGACCTCCTCAGCCTTGCCGCCGGCGTAGACGTCGGCGGTGTCCAGGAAGTTGATGCCCTCTTCTACGGCGGCGTCGAGGACGGCGAATGTCTCTTCGTCCGCGATGCGGCCCCCGAAGTTGATCCAGGCCCCCAGGCAGATTTCGGAGACTTTCAGGCCCGAGCGGCCCACGGTGCGGTAGTTCACGGCGTTGTTCCTTTTTGTTATTCTTTTCGTTGTTCGTTGCGGGAAGTAGTGTGAGGCTAGAGTTCGGCGGCGGGGGCGGAATTCCTGCACTGCTTTGCGGGCGGTTTCAACCGCCCGCCCTTCCTCGCGTTCAAGACCCCCGCTGCCGTCCGCCGCAGGGCCTCGCCGGAGTCCGCCGTGGTGGCCTTATCCAGCACCGTCTTTGGATCGAACAGCGCGTGGTCTGCCTGGAAGCCCAGCGCGACCCGGCCCCGGCGCGCGAAGCCGAAGCGGAGGGCGGTCAGGCCGGTCATCTTGTGGATGACCGGCTCTAGAGTGGGGGCGCGCTGCTCGCGCACATAGCGGCTCAGGACGCGCGGGGAAGAAACGAATCGCCGGACGTCGTCCTCGGTCATCGCCGTCACGACCACGCTCTCGCCAGCGCCGGGCTTCGCCGACGGTCCATGCGTGTGCGCGACGATGGCCTGGATGACCGAAACAGCGTCCTGATGGATCAGGGCGGCGATCTGCGCGATGGTCTTCCCCTGCCACTGCGGGTCTCCCAAGTCGCCAGTCAGCAGGATATGGGACGCCCCGCTGACCTCGGCCAGTCCCTTCACCCAGACCACCCAGTCGGACCAGTCGCGCGGCGGGCAGCGCTTGACCCCGAGCCGCCCCCGCCGCCCATATCCCAAGCCCAGCCATTCCCAGCCCCAGTAATCGCCCTGACACGCACACGATAGTCCCCCGTGGGTCCTTGACCGAAAACGTAATCCCAGTATACTGAGCCGGGCGGGGGCTGTCAAGGCGTCGGCGCGGAACGCGGCCCTTCCCACCCGTGTTCAAACAACAATAAACACCGTGGAAAGGGAGACACCAATGAGCGAGACAGAGACCGTAGAAAAGATCGTCAAGACCGAGGAAGAGTGGCGGCAGCAGCTCACACCCGCCCAGTACCATGTGCTGCGCGAGAAAGGGACGGAGCGGCCGTTCACGGGCAAGTATGTGGATACGAAGGATGGCGGGACTTATGTCTGCGCGGCCTGTGGGCAGGAGCTGTTTGAGTCGGGCACCAAGTTCGACTCGCACTGCGGCTGGCCGAGCTTCTACGACGCCAAGCCCGGCATGGTGGACATGCACGAGGATCGCACCTTCGGGATGCGCCGGGTGGAAGTGACCTGTGCGCGCTGCGGCAGCCACCTGGGCCACATCTTCGACGACGGCCCGGTACCGACGGGGCAACGCTACTGCATCAACTCGGTGAGCGTGGAGCTGAAAAAGTAACCAGGCAGCACAGCCGCTCCTTACGGGGCGGCTGTAGTTTTGTCCGTCTCCCTCTGCTGCAGCACTTAAAGGCAGGCCAGATCATAGCTTGCGATCTGCTCTTTGCTTCTGCCGCATTTTGTGCATTTCCCGCGGAGATAGATGTGCTTGCGGTCTCCTTCTTCTTTCCGCGCGGGCGGCCTCGGCTCGCGCGGGCGGGTGAGATATTCCGGTTCCTGAGGTGTGGGGGGAATGGGGTCCGCTTCCTGCCGTGCGCGGGAAGAACGTTGCGGCTCCGCCCCCCATTCCTGGCGCTCCTTTTCCTCAGCGAACCACTCGCGCAGGCGGGAGGCCTCGGCTTGCTGCTGCTGGCGCAGGCGGGCGGCTTCCTGCTGCACCCGCTGGAACTCAGCCTTCCATTGCCGCTTTTGTGCTTCTTCTTCGCGGCGCTCTTTTTCTTCCCGCTCGGCCGTCTTCTTGCGCCGCTCCTCGGCCTCTGCTTCCCAGGGCTTCTTTGCTGGCGGTGGGGGCGGCTGAGTTTCGGCCTGGGGTCCGCGCGGCGGCAGCCCGGCAGGCGTGCCGGAGAGGGCGGCCTTCAAGAAGTCGAAGGCATTGTTGATGTCCTTCATCTTGTCTTCAAGAATCGCCTTACGCTTGGGGTCCTTTTCTTTATCGGGATGCCACTGCTGGGCTAATCTGCCGCGCTGCTCCTTGAGCTGTGCCAGGGTGGCGCCAGGCTCCAGGCCGAGGATCTTGCAGCAGCGTTTGACATCTAATTTCTCCATCGAACCGAGTCGTCTCCTCCCAGTTTGCACCTGCGGCACTGGCCTTCAACCGCATTATACCAAAAATGGCGCGGGAACGTGGGGGGCTTGCACTCTTAAACCTTCAGCCCTGGGAAGACTTAGGCAAGAGGTCTGATGGACTTCTGGCGGTTCCTGGTGGCGACCCTAGGCCTGATCTGGAACGTCCTGAAGACGACGTTCCTGCGCTGAGGCCCGTGAGCCTGAAGGCGGGCCTGCTGCATCCTTACCCGCACGCGGGGGAGGCCAAAAACAGATCCGATCGGATACACTGTTTTCGTTCGGTCGCGCGCGGCAGCGGACATAGAGCATACAGAGAACAGAGCGAAGGGGGGAACGAAGGGCAGAACGAGTGATGGCTCCTGTGCTCCTATATGGAGGCCGGGTCGAAGCAGGGGTTCGATCAGGTGGCCGGGCGCTACCTGAACCTGGTCTACTCGACCTGCCTGCGCGAGATCGGCGACGCCCACCTGGCCGAAGACGCTACCCAGGTCGTGTTCCTGCGGCTCCCCCGCAAGACCCGCGTGCTGCCCCGCGCCACAGTGCGCTCTGGCGGGCTGTTCCACACGACCCACCTGGTCGCGAGGAACATACGGCGCGGGGGGGGGGACGGGGCCTGGAATAGGAGACGGCCGAGCCTCACCTGCACACCGCCCTGGCCGCGCTCCGGCCGCCCGAGCGGAACGTCCTACTCCTGCGCTTCTTCGAGGGCCGGACGCCATCCGGTCAGGTGAGAGAACGGTTCATCCCCCTCGACGACAGCGCCATTTTTATCGTGGCGCTGCGGCAGGAGGAAAAAGTGATCGCGCCGCCGAAAGGAACTCCATGGCCCAAAGCTAAAGCGCTGCCGCCCGTAGAGCCGCCCACGGCCCTGATGGTGGGCCTCTCCTCTAGCCCGGCGGGGAGGCTGTCCATTGTGAGGTTGTCCATCGTGAGGCTGTCCGGGCCCACCACCGCCGTGCTCCACCGCCTGAAGGAGACGGGTACGACGGAGCCACACGAGATCCGTAGCATGGTCCGAAAGCGGCGACCCAGGTAAGACCAAGGGAGAAACCATGAGCAAGGACTCACCGAATGCGGGCGGCCAGCCCGTCCCTGACGCTATTTTGGTCCTGAAGCAACAAAAGCTGTCCTGCGCCGCTGCCCTGCTGCCCCTGACGCTGCTCCTGCCCCTGATGCTACTCGGGATGCATCCCCGGCACCTGCCGCCGGAGCAGGCGCGGGCGGTGGAGAGGGCGGAACACGTCCGCCTACTCCGGCAGGAATTGTCGGTGACTACAGTCCGCGCCGCCTACTGGCGGGCGGCGGCCCGTCGGGATGGCGGCGACGCCCATGCCGCGCTCAGGGCGCGGCGCTGGAGCAGGAAAATCGCCTGGCAGACCAAGCACCTGGCGGCCCTCCGTCCGTAACGGCCCTGGCGCTACCTCGGCGGGGTGAACCGCTGGAGATGCTGCCGGCTGCGTCGCTGTAGGAGACCCAAACGTCCCCCGTCACTGGGCCCAGGGCAAGAGTGTGCGCGCCGCGCGGCGAAGGCACGTCGCCCAAGGAGCGGACGCCGCCCTCCGCCGTCACCTGCACCACGGACACGAAGCCGCGCGAGGCGCAGTACAGGCGCTTGCGCTTGAGGTCGAACGCCATCTGGTCCGTGCCGGGCGCGATCTTAGCCGTCGCCGCCACCTTCCCCGTCTTGTGGCACGTCCGCGACAGCATTGACGGCCACTACCTGCCCGCGCCCGTCGCCGCCGCCTTCCGGTGCCTATCGCGCGTCATCCCAACCGCCGTGGTCGCGAACTCCGAGAGCACCCTGCAGACGCTGCGGCTGGGGCGCCGGAAACTCGCGGCGACGGTCTACAGCGGCATCACGGCGTCCTCGGGGACGCCCCCCGCCTTTTCCAGCCTTCCCGACGCCTGGGACGTTGACATCCGGCAGATGGTCATCCACGACGGATGTGACGCCCAGGCGTTCGGCCCAGCGCAGGTGTTCGGCTTCCGCACGCCGCCCGCCGCGCCCGCGCCCTTAGCCCCCGTCGTCGCCCTCGTCGGGCGCATCGCAGATTGGAAAGGGCAGCACATCTTCATCGAGGCCGCCGCTCTGGTCCGGAACCGGTTCCCGGAGGCGCGGTTCCAGATCATCGGGGCGCCCCTGTTCGGCGAACACGAATACGAAAAGGCACTGCACCGCCAGGTCGCCGAGCTTGGGGTTGGGGACCGGGTCGCCTTTCTCGGCTTCCGCGAGGACGTGCCCGCGCTGCTGGCGCGGGCGGACATCGTGGTCCACGCCAGCACCCTGGGGGAGCCGTTCGGGCAGGTCGTCATCGAAGGCATGGCGGCGGGAAAGCCCGTCATCGCGACAAACGGCGGGGCACTACCGGAGATCGTGATCCCCGGCGAGACGGGCCTGCTGGTGCCGATGGGGGACGCCCCCGC
>JANOOM010000603.1:0-5910 GCA_031421335.1 Armatimonadota bacterium | reverse complement strand
CGCTGGCGTGTCGTGTTATCCCGCCTTGGTGCTGCCGCCTTGGTGCTGCCGCCTTGGTGCCGCCCTCTTGGTGCCGCCCTCTTGGTGCCGCCCTCTTGGTGCCGCCCTCTTGGTGCCGCCCTGCCGTAACGCCGCCCCTTTGACAAAACAGCCGCCCAGTCATCACACAGAACTTACCGACTACTCTCTCACCCCACCCTCCCGTTTCACCCCAACAAAGCCTCGGGAGGGTCGGAGCGACAGCGACGGGGTGGGTTCTAAAACACCCCCGCTACCCGCGCCCGCTCTTCCGCGTCAATCGACGGCACATCGGCGGCCCCGACGTTTTCTTCCACCTGCGCCGCCGTCTTGGCCCCGGCCACGACGCACGAGACGGCCGCGTCGTCCAGCACGAACCGCAGGGCCGCCTGCGCCGCCGTCCGCGCCCCGTCCCAACGCAGGAAGTCCAATCGGGCCGCCGTCTGGGCCATCGCCGACACATACTCCGGCGGCAGGGCAGCACGGATGTCACCCTCGGGGAAGAGCGCGTCCGGGCCATATCGGCCCGCCAGGAACCCATTCGCCAGCGGCTCGCGCGCCAGGACGCCCACTTTGCGTTTCCTTGCCTGGGGCAGAAGCTCCGTCGTCGCGCCCTGGTAGAATAGGCTATAACCGACTTCCAGCACGTCCACGGGCAGATTGTTCTTCAAGAGCCAGACACCGTCCTCCGGCTCGGCCACCGAGACGCCGTAGAAACGGATTTTGCCGGCCCGGCGCAGGGCATCCAGCGTCTCCCAGACCCGGAAGCGGTCCAGGTCTTCCACCGGTGGATTCATCAGCAGGAATACGTCCAGTGCCTCGCGGCGCAGCCGCGTCAGGCTCTGCTGCACGGCATGGGCCAGGGCGAGCGGCGTCCAGTCCGGCTCCAGGGTGTCGTCTTTGCGGTAAAAATTGATGCCGCCCTTCGTCACGACAACGGGCGGTGGACCCGGCCACTCGGTTAAAACCTCACCCAGCAGGGCCTCAGAGTGCCCATGCCCGTAGACGTCGGCAGTGTCGAAGAGCGTGACGCCGAGTTCCAGGGCGCGGCGCATTGCGGCGCGCGAATCGGCGTCGTCCGTGTCCCCATACGAGTTGCCCCAGGCGTTGCCACCGACGGCCCAGCCGCCGAAGCCGATTTCGGACACTTCAAAGCCCGTCTTACCCAGCCGCCGCGTCCGCATCAGGCGGACGCCCCGAACGGCTTTTTGGCTTTCAGCTTCTCGTCCAGCCGCCGCGCCTCCGCCCGCGCCGCCAGATAAGCTTTGGCGTCGAAGGCCGGGAACCGGCCGCCCAGAGCCATCGCTACGTCGTCGGGCAGGTCCAGGGCCGTGACCCGGTCGAGGAATGCCGGCTCCCGCGCGACGATGGCGGACAGATACAGTATGCCGCTGTCGAACAGGATCTTGGTGTTCTGCGCCGCGTTGGGCGTCTGCGCCCGCAGGCTGACGCCGCTGCGAAAGGCATAAAGGCAGAGAGTTTTATAACGATCTAGGTTCAAGTAGAAGCATCCCTTTAAAGACCGCCACGGGTTGAACCCCATAGTCCTGAGCTGCCTCCGGTCTTCTTGTCGGGGACAGTATACCCGAGAGTTCACCGGGTTCGCCAAGGCCAGTATCTCTGTCAGTATTGAGGCCGACCCACCCATGCCGACAATAACGGCACCACTTATGCAGAACGAATACCTATTGCCCTCTGCCCGTGAGAACGAGGCGCCCGAGACGCTTTCGCTTGCGGAGATATTATCATCCCTCTCCTACGCCCTGGACCTGACAAGCGGACAGGTGCCGGGCCATACCGAGCGCGCCTGCCTCATCGGGATGCGGCTCGCCGCCGCCCTGGGGCTGGACGAGGCGACTATGAACAGCCTTTATCACGCGCTCCTGATGAAAGACGCCGGCTGCTCCAGCAACGCCGCCCGCATGTTCGAGATCTACGGCGGGGACGACATCCGCGCCAACCACGCCGCGAAAGTCGTGGACTGGAGCCGTATCGTCGAAGCCGTCAAGTACGCCGCCGCCCACGCCCTGCCCGAGAGCGGCCTGCTCGCCCGCGCCCGCCGCATGCTCAAGATCGCCGGCATGGGCGGTATCACCGACAAGCTCATGGAGTCGCGCTGCTCGCGCGGGGCGGAGATCGCCCTCTCGCTCGGCCTGGGGGCGGAAGCCGCCGGGTGCATCCGGTATTTGGACGAGCACTGGGACGGGCAAGGGGCGCCGTACCACCTGCGCGGCGAGCAGATCCCGATCCTCGCCCGCGTCGCCTGCCTCGCCCAGACCTTGGAGGTCTTCAGCACGACCTTCGGGCCGGAGCCTGCCTACGAGATGCTGCATGCCCGCGCCGGGCGCTGGTTCGACCCCACCCTGGTCCATGTGGCCGACTCGTTCCGTCGGGACGACGCTTTCTGGTACTCGGTGCGCGAAAGCCCGCACGCCACGCTGCTGGGCCTGGATATCGAGGCCGCCGCCCAGCCCGCCACCGAGGAGCGGCTGGACGCGGTCTGCAGCGCCTTCGCCCAGATCGTGGACGCCAAATCCCACTTCACCGGCGAACACTCCTCGCGCGTCTGCGAGGTCAGCTTGGAAATCGCCGACGGCCTGGGGATCACGGGGCAGCGCCGGACGACCCTGCGACGGGCGGCCCTGCTGCACGACATCGGCAAGCTGGCCGTCCCGAACACGATCCTGGACAAGAACGGCAAGCCGACCGAGGACGAGTGGGCCTGCATCCGCCGCCACCCCTACTACACGCAGCAGGTCCTGAGCCAGATCACCGGCTTCGAGCGCTTGACCAAGATCGCCGCCGCCCACCACGAACGGCTGGACGGCCGAGGCTACTTCCAGGGCTTGGGCGCCGACGACCTGGACCTGGACATGCGCGTCCTCGCCGTCGCCGACGTCTTCGACGCCCTCTCCGCCGAGCGCCCCTACCGGGGCGCCCTGCCGCCCGCCGAGGTCTTCGCCATCCTGGACCGGGAGGCTCTGGACCGGGACTGCGTCGCTGTCCTCAGAAGCGTCCACGGCAGTCAGTCTCATGCCCCATGTGCGGTTCTCGCCATGGCGGCCTGATCTCTGCCTGATTTCTGTCCGGTTCCAGGTACATTGTTTGCGCCATGACACAAACAACTTTCATCCCGAACACCGAAGCCCCCACCGACCCGCCCGCGAACCAGAAGAGCGTCTACGTCATCTTCAACCCTGTTTCGGGCAAGAGCGACCCTGAGGAGCGCAAAAAGCTGATCTCGGATGCCCTGGCCGCCCACGACTACACCTGCCAGTTCATCGCCACCACCAAGGAGCAGGGCGCGAAAGTCTGCGCCGAGCAGGCGCTCGCCCTGGGCGCGGATCTGCTGGCCGTGTCCGGCGGCGACGGCACCATCATGGAGGCCATGTCCGCCCTGGTCGGCACCGACACCCCCATCGCCATCTTCCCTGCCGGGACCGGCAACCTCCTTTCGATCAACCTGGGCATCCCGACCACCGTCCCCGACGCCGTGGACGTCGCCCTGGGCGGCCACCTCTACGCCCTGGACCTCGCCCGCACCGGCGACGGCCGCTACTTCGCCATCATGGGCGGGCTGGGCATGGACGCCCAGATGATCAAGGACGCCGACCGGGAGGCCAAGGACAGGCTGGGCAAGCTGGCCTACTTCGTCGCCGCTGTCAAGAACCTGCCGCGCCAGCGCGCCCACGTCATCATCACCCTGGACGACCGCCCGGCCCTGCGCCGCCGCGTCAAGTCCGTGTTGCTCGCCAACATGGGCAAGATCACCGGCGGCCTGGACGCCATGCCGACCGCCTCCCCCAACGACGGCCTGCTGGACGTCGGCATCCTGAAGGCTTCCACGACCGCCGACTGGGTGCGCCTGCTGGGGAACACCCTGCTGGGCCGCGCCCACCAGGACCCCTCTTTGGAGGTCTACCAGGCCCGCCGCGTCACCCTGCGCCTGCGCCGCCCCCAGCCCCTCCAGTTCGACGGCGAGGACGCCGGCCAGGTGCGCGAGATGACCGTCGAGATCGTCCCCCAGGCCGTCCGCATCCTGATCCCCGAGGACGCCCCCGGCACCCAGGAGGCCAAGGACTTGCCCCCCGCCGTGGTCGCCGAGCGCACCGCCAAGCGCCGCCTGCTGGTCCCCCTGGCCCTGCTCCTGCTGGCCATCGGGGCGACTCTGGCATGGCGCCGGCGAAAGTCGTAGGGGCGCGATTCATCGCGCCCTCTGTTCCTGTCCTATAGGGCCTGATGCCGTCCTATAGGGCCTGATGCCGGGGGTGTGGAAACCCCCGGCATCAGCCTGGCGTGTTCCGAGGATGAGAGGCGGAGGGCGTGAGAGGAGCAGCGGGGATAGGAAGTAAGGGCGGGGACAAGCCCCCCCTCTGTGCGGACCGATCAGGATAACGTAGGGGTAGGGCTTGTCCCTCCCCTCCCTTCTCCCGTCCCTTCTCCCGTCCCCTGAGGCAAGGAGGGCGCGATAAATCGCGCCCCTACAGTACGCTCACAGCGGCAGCGTCTGCGTCCGCCCCGTGTCCGCCGAGCGCAGGCCGGCCTCCAATATCTCCTGCGTGTCCCGGCCGACCTGCGGGGAGCAGAAGCCTTCGATGGGTGACCCGGTTTCCAGGCAGTGCAGCAGATACTCGGGGGCGCTGCGATAGGGGGCCGCGGGGATAACCGGCGTGATCGCCTCGGGCGGAAAATCAGGGCGCTGCCAGATCACCTTGTCTCCCACCACGGACAGCGAGCCGCCGGTCCCGTAGGCGACCGGGTTTGCGCCCTCGGCGTAAGGGACGGTCTGGGTCCAGGAAGCCTCCGCGACGCCGAAGGCGTGCGGATACTGCATGACGATGAGGGCGTTGTCGTCGGGAACGGGGTAGTCCTTGACGAAGACGCCGCGCATTCCCATGACCTGGGATGGGACGCCCAAGATTCGGGCGTTCATGTTGGCCGCATAGCCGCAGTAGTCCATCAGGGCGCCCGCGCCGTTCTTCTCGGCGTCGTACAGCCACTCCCAAAAGAACGGGTCGCAGCCGATCTCCTTGGGGCCGTTGTGCGCGGACCGATATTTCAGGTAGGTGACGGCGCCGATGTCGCCCGCCAGCAGGCGCCGCTCCCACTCCTGGAAGGCCGGCACCCAGGCGGTCGGCCAGTTGATGAGCAGGAGGGTGCCGGCGTCTTTGGAGGCGCGCAGCATTCGGTCGGCCTGCGCCAATGTCGCCGCCATCGGCTTTTCGCTGACGACGTGGACGCCTTTGGCGGCGCACGCCTCGACGATGTCCGCGCCGACGCTGTTCTCGGCGGCGGCCTGCACGATGTCCAAATCTTCTTTTTCCAGCATCCCCTGCCACGAGTCATAGACCCGCGCGACGCCTGCCGCCAGGGCGCGCTCGCGCAGGGACGCGTTCACGTCCCCCGCCGCCACCAGTTCCACGTTGGGCAGCGACTTCCAGTGTCCTAGCTCGCCCCAGACGTGGTCATGCACCATCGCTGCTACGCCTACCTTGTATGTTGTCGCCATGTCGGCCCCCCCCTCACGTTTGCTTGTAATCGGTGTTGCGCGGCGGCTCTTGGAGTGCTGGGCCGGCGAAGCCCGGACGAATATTCAGACGTGAGGACGAGCGAATAAATTCACTCGCTCCGCTTGGAGTTGTCCGAGGGACAAGGGAGCGAGTTTTCAAGAGCCGATGCCGGGAGCCGCCCCTTGTGCTTCTGGCCGTCGCGCTTCTGGCCGTTTTCCCCTGTTTCACTGTCCCCTGGACAGGTCTGGCGCGCAGCGAATGAATTCATTCACTTGTCCGGCACCCGCCCGGCGCACTTGTCCCACTGCCACTGCCACCGCGTACCGTCAGCTCGTAATATACGCGGACCGCCGCACATTCTCCTTTGCTTTCTCCTTTGCCC
>JANOOM010000602.1:0-2861 GCA_031421335.1 Armatimonadota bacterium | reverse complement strand
AGCGCCAGCCGTCTTCAATCGCGGCGATGCCTTCGGCCCGGTAATCCCCTGCCTTGCCATAGGTCACGATCCGCGCAGTCGTCTTTGCTCGGAGGCGGGGCAGATACGAATCGTCTTCGTTCAGGACGGCGATGCCGTCTGGCGGCAGGCTCTCCAAAAGCTCGCCTTTGGCGTCGGCGATGGCGTCTCGGGAGCCGAGCAGTTCCAGGTGATTGTCGGCGATGACCGTCAGGACACCCACGGTGGGGCGGGCGACGCCGCAGAGGTAGGAAATCTGCCCGGTCCCACGCATGCCCATCTCGACGACGGCAGCGCGGTGATCTGTTGTCAGTTGCAGCAGGGCGCGCGGGACGCCGGTCTCGTTGTTCTGGCTCGCGGGCGTCTTCAAGACCGGGCCGAGCGGCGCGAGCGCGGCGGCCAGCATCTCCTTCAAAGTCGTCTTGCCGACGCTGCCGGAGACGCCGACGACGGGGAGGTCGAAGCGGTCCCGCCAGTGCCGGGCAAGCAGTCCATAAGCGACTTCCGTGTCGGGGACGCGCAGGACGGGGGTATCCAGCGACGCGACGACCTGCTGGGAGACGATCAAGCCGCCCGCGCCGGCCCGCAGAGCTTGCGGAATGAACTGGTGGCCGTTCGTGGTCGGGCCGGTCAAAGCGACGAACAGATCTCCCGGCTCTAAAGTGCGCGTGTCGGTGGAGACGTGCGGGAAGATGACCGAGGCACCCCCCGAGGGCGTGCCGTAGTCGAGGGCCTGGAAGACGTCGCGCAGCGTCAATCGCGGCGGGGTCAGGGGCATGAAGCCAGCGCCTCCCGCGCGACCAGGCGGTCATCGAAGGGGACGGTGCGGCCCCCGACGCCTGTCTGCGTGGTCTCGTGGCCCTTGCCGGCGATGACGATGAGGTCACCGGGCTTGGCCAGCTCGCACAGGGCGAATTTGATGGCCGCGTGGCGGTCCACCTCAATGACGACGGCGGGGTTCGCGCGCCCGCCATCAATGCCGGCCAGGATATCGGCAACGATGGCGTCGGGGTTCTCCGAGCGCGGGTTGTCGCTGGTCAAAACCGTCAGGTCGGCAAGCTCGGACGATACGCGGCCCATGAGGGGGCGCTTTTTGGCATCCCGGTCGCCGCCGCAGCCGAAGACGCAGACCAGGCGGGCCGGGTTCAGGGCGCGGGCCGACCGCAGGACGTTCTCCAGGCCGTCCGACGTGTGGGCGTAGTCCACCAAGACGGTGAAAGGGCGGCCTAATGTCGGGACAAGCTCGAAGCGGCCCGGAACACCGACGAGCGCCTCCAAGCCGTTCTTGATCGCCATCGCCGGGACGCGGCGCAGCAGGGCGACGCCGACGGCGGCCAGGGCATTCGCGACTTGGAACAGGCCACCCATTTGCAGGGAAACGGCGAACGAGACGACGCTGCCCTGGGGCGGCTGGTAGGAGACGGTGAAGCGCGTGCCGTCCGGCCGCGCCTCGTCCACCGTCGCCCGCAAGGCGGCGTCGGGGCTGGACAAGCCGTAGCGCAGGACGGGCCTCCCGGCGGCCTCCAGAACCTCGATGATGCGGCGGCCATAAGGGTCGTCGGCGTTGACGACGGCATTGAAGGGCTTGTCCGGGGCGGCGTCCGGGTATTCGGTGAACAAGCGCAGCTTCTCGGCGAAATAGGCTTCCATCGTGCCGTGGGCGTCCAGGTGGTCCTGGGTCAGATTGGTGAACACCCCCGTATCGAATGCGCAGTGCGCCGTCCGGCCCATGATGATGCCCTGCGACGAGACTTCCATGACGCAGCGGCGGACACTGGCCGAAGCCATATCGGCGAACAAGCGCTGCAAGTCGGGAGCCTCGGGCGTGGTGCGCTCCAAAGGGACGCTCTTGCCGCCGACGGAGGCGCCGATGGTGCCGATCAAGCCGGTCTTCTCGCCCAGAGTGCGGAAGATGCTCTCGATCATGTAGGCCGTGGTCGTCTTGCCGTTCGTGCCCGTCACGCCGATGAGGTCCAGGCTGCGGGACGGGTCGCCGTAAAACGTCGCGGAAAGGGCGGGAAGGATGTCGCGTGTGGTTGGGACGGTGACAAGCGGCAAGCCGTGCGCGCCATACCAGCTCGCGCGGTCGGCGTGGATCATCAGGGCCGCCGCGCCCTTGTTGAGCGCCTGGGCGATGAAGTCGTGGCCGTCGGAGGCCGCCCCGCGCAGGGCGACGAAGAGGGCGCCGGGCTTCACCTCGCGCGAGTCATAGGCGAGTGCGGTGATCTCGGGGTCCGCGCCGGAGAGTTCGGTGCCGGGGATGCTCTCGATGAGCGCACTGAGTTTCATGGGGTCTCAGAGTCTCCACTGCTGCCGGTGTCGGCGGCGTGGCGGCGGGCCACGCGGCGGGCCACGCGGCGGGCCGGCGGCGCTTCGGTACCCATCTTGATCTTCATGTGGTCGTCCCAGTCCACCGTGCCGGGCGCGTCGGGGGCGTTGAGCATCTGGAGCATGGCCTCGCGGGCGATGTTGTGGACGACCGGGGCGGCGACACTGGCCCCCCAGTGGATGCCCTCGGGCTGGAAAACGGCGCACAGGATGACCAGCTTAGGATGGGACAGTGGGTATAGGCCGACGAACGAGGCCACGAAGTGGCCCTCCTCGTAGCCATGCGGGCCGGATACCTGGGCCGAGCCGGTCTTGCCGCCCACGGAGAAGTCGGCGATCTGGGCGGGCCGCCCCGTCCCGGACTGGACCACGGTGCCAAGCATGGAGCGGACAGCAGCGGCGACCGGCGGGTCCA
The DNA here is from genome assembly GCA_031421335.1 of Armatimonadota bacterium. Taxonomy (GTDB): domain Bacteria; phylum Armatimonadota; class Armatimonadia; order Armatimonadales; family Capsulimonadaceae; genus JANXMY01. The sequence continues at coordinate 100 of JANOOM010000602.1, read as the reverse complement.
GGACGCGGCGCACCGGCGTGGGGGCGACCAGCGTTTCCTTGCCGTCCCGACGGGTGGCCCGGATGATGTGTGGACGCATCAGCATCCCGCCGTTGGCGAT
>JANOOM010000601.1:0-6056 GCA_031421335.1 Armatimonadota bacterium | reverse complement strand
ACAGGGAACGCGAATTTTCAGATCGCAGCCTCGGTGACTTCGTAGCAGGACTACGGGCGCCGGGGCTTTGTCATTTTCAAAGGCGCAATCAAGCACGGATCGAACGCGGAAAGGACATCGAATGAGCACCTGGGATATTCTCGCACAGGCCGAAGAGCAGCGGAAGACGGCCGACAAGTTGCAATGGGAAGGCACCTTTAAAGACTATTTGGAGATCGTCGCCCAGAACCCGAAGGTCGCCGACCTCTCGCACGCCCGCATGTACGACATGATCGCCTCGGCGGGCGTGGAAGATCCCGGCGAGGGGCTGCCCAAAGTCTACAAGTTCTTTGAAGGCGAATTGTTCGGCATGGAGCGGACCATCCAGCACCTCGTCGAAGAATACTTCGCCCCCGCCGCCCGCCGCCTGGACATCCGCAAGCGGATTCTGATGCTGGTCGGGCCGGTCGGCGGCGGCAAGTCTACCCTTTCGACACTGCTCAAGAAGGGCCTGGAGAAGCACTCCAAGACCGAAGCAGGCGCCGTCTACGCCATCAAAGGCTCGCCCATGCATGAGGAGCCGCTGCACCTCATCCCCGAGGACCTGCGCGAGAGCTTCAAAAAGCAAACCGGCATCCATATCGAGGGCGATCTGGACCCCGTGGACGCCTACCGGCTCAAGCACGAGTGGGGCGGGCGCATTGACGACGTGCCGGTCGAGCGCATCACGCTCTCCGAGCGCGAGCGGCGCGGCATCGGCACCTTCAAGCCCGCCGACCCGAAATCCCAGGACGTGGCCGAGCTGACCGGCTCGGTCAACATCCAGGCCCTGACCGAGTATGGCCTCGAATCCGACCCGCGCGCCTACAATTTCGACGGCGAGCTGAACATCGCCAATCGTGGCGTCATCGAGTTCATCGAGATGCTCAAGGCCGAAAAGCGGTTCCTGTACGAGCTGAACACGGTCGCGGGCGAGCAGACGATCAAAGCGTCCCGCTTCGCGCTTATCTACGCCGACCTCGTCGTGCTAGCCCACACCAATGAGTACGAATACAACTCGTACTTCGGCAACAAAGAAAACGAGGCGATGATTGACCGCATCTTCGTCGTCCGCGTTCCCTATAACCTGCGGCTGACCGAGGAAATCAAGATCTACGAGAAGCTGATCGGCCAGTCCCAGCTTTCCGAGGACCGCGCCGACCTTACGGCCGTCCACATCGCCCCGCACACGCTGCGGACCGCCTCGCTGTTCGCCATCCTGACGCGGCTGAAGCCGTCCAAGAAGTCGGGGCTGTCCCTGATGACCAAGCTGAAGCTGTACGACGGCGAAAAGCAGGTGGGCGACTGGGACCAGAAGCACATCCGCGAGTTGCAGGACGAGTTCATGGACGAGGGCATGAGCGGCGTCTCGCCCCGCTTCGTCATCAACCGCATTTCCGCCGCCCTCGTCAAAGGCGGCAAGGGCTACGTCACGCCCATTGATGTCCTGCGCGGGATGCGCGACGGCCTGCAAGAATATACCAGCAGCGAAGAAGAGCACCGCCGCCTACTCGGCTTCATTGACGAGACCCGCAAGGACTACGACGAGCTGGCGAAGAAAGAAGTCCAGCGCGCCTTCGTCTACTCCTACGAGGAGTCGGCCCGGACCCTGCTCGACAACTATCTGGATAACGTGGACGCCTTCTGCAACCGCACCAAGGTCAAGGACCCCATCACCAGTGACGACGTGGAACCCGACGAGCGGCTGATGCGCTCCATTGAAGAGCAGATCGGCGTCTCGGAGAACGCCAAGCGCGAGTTCCGCGAAGGCATCATGCGCTCCGTCGCCTCGGTGTCCCGCCGGGGCGGGTCCTTCGGCGTCGGGACGGACGAGCGCTTGAAAGAGGCGCTGGAAAAGAAGCTGTTCTCCGACCTCAAAGACATTGTCAAGATCACGACCAGCACCAAGACCCCGAACCAGGAACAGCTCCGCCGCATCAACGACGTGGTGGATCGCCTGGTGAAAGACCAGGGCTACACCGAGCAGTCCGCCAACGAGCTGCTGAAGTACGTCGGCACGCTGCTGAATCGGTAAAGGCGATGCTTTATGCCCAAGCAGGCATCGGTGGCTACTGGGTGGTGCTGGTAAACGAGTCAGTCATTGTCCGCCACCGGACGCCGACGCCGGAGGGCTATCAAGAGGTGACGCGGCTAGCGGGCGCGGACCCGTTCTCGCCACTGGCCGCGCCCGAGGTTACCTGGACGGTCAACGCACTGCTGGGATTAGAGGAATAACCCATGAGCGTTACGCTCTCACCGCCGCTCCCGGCGGAACAGCGCCCCGAAGAAGACCGCCACTGGACGGTCGAAGAGTTCCAACGCGCGGCGTCCGCCGGAGCCTTCAGCGATCCCGGTCACCTGGAGATCATTCACGGGAGGATTAGGGAAAAGATGCCGGAAGGCGGACGCCATACTGGCATGCGGAGGCGCATCGCCCGTCTCCTGCGGGTGGCCCTCGAGCCGAGCAGCTTCACCTGCGAGGAGTGTCCCCTGCGAATCGCCTTCGATGGCGAACCGATTCCTGACGTGATGTTCACCAGAAACGAGGATTACGGAGATCAACACCCGACTCCGGAAGACGTCGTACTGTTGATCGAGGTCTCCGACACCACCGCTGTTTACGACTTGGGTGGGAAAGCCCTCTTGTACGCACAGGCGAGCATCACGGATTATTGGGTGGTGCTGGTGAACGAGGCGGTCATCGTCCGCCACCGGACGCCGACGCCGGAAGGGTATAAAGAGGTGACGCGGCTGGTGGGGGCGGACACGCTCTCGCCGCTGGCAATGCCGGAAGCCGTCTGGACTGTAGACGCCCTGCTTGGGCGTGAGGAGTAACCCATGAGCGTCATGCTCTCGCCGCCGCTCTCAGCGGAAGAACGAGGCAAACAACACCGCTGGACGGTGGAGGAATTCTACCGCGCCTATGATGCCGGGGAATTTGGGTATTCCAGGCGGTTCGAGTTGATTCAGGGAAGGATCTTTGAAAAGATGCCACCGGGACCGCACCATTCTTACCTTGCGGATGCCGTCGCTCACATGCTGCGCGTCGCCTTAGAGCCGCCCCTCCTCGTCCGGGAAGAGAAAGCCGTTCACCTTGCCCCCGACAGCCAGCCGATCCCCGACATTTCGGTGGTGCGCGGGAGGCGCGTGGACTACGCGGAACGAAATCCGGCGCCGGAGAACGTGGCGCTTCTCGTGGAAGTCGCGGATACGACCGCTGCCTATGACCTCGGCGGAAAAGCGCTCCTGTACGCACAGGCCGGCATCACGGATTATTGGGTGGTGCTGGTGAACGAGTCAGTCATTGTCCGCCACCGGACGCCGACGCTGGAGGGCTACCAGGACGTGACGCGCCTAGCAGGCGACGACACGCTTTCGCCGCTGGCCGCGCCCGAGGCCGCCTGGACGGTCAACGCACTGCTGGGGCGCGAGGGTGCGCCCGACGAGAACTAAGAGGAGGACGCACTGGAACACCTGCTTTTTCACATCCCGTGGCACGACATGTTCCTGCCCAAGCCGTCCTGGGCGGAGAAGGTCATCCGGCCCGTCCTGATCTACGTCGCCCTGCTGGTGGCGTTCCGGTTCATGTCCAAGCGGGACCTGACCCAGAACACGACTTTTGACCTGCTGATCTTGCTGCTGCTGTCGAACATCGTGCAGAACGCGCTGATCGGCGAAGACAACTCGGTTTTAGGGGCGCTGGCAGGTGGGGTGACCCTGCTCCTCCTGAGTACAGGCCTGAACCGCTGGACGGCGAAGAGCCTCAAGGTCCGGCGCATCTTGGAAGGCGAGCCGATCCTGCTGGTGCATAACGGGCGGCTCTTGGACGACAACCTGACCAAGTACGCCGTCTCGCGCCCGGACCTGAACGCGGGCCTGCGCGGGCAGAACATGATCACACTGGCGGACGTGCGGTACGCCTTCCTGGAACTCGACGGTACCATCAGCGTCATCCGCAAGTCCGAGCAGTCCGGCGCCGCCGACTGCATGCCGCCCGAACTAGCCGCAAAATATCAAGAGTGAAGTATCAAGAGTGAAGTATCAAGAGTGAAATACCAAGAGTAGGGGACAGATCGTAACGCTTATGCCTGAACCGTCAACCACGCCCGCGCCGCCGTCGGCCGGACTCTCCGCGATCCGCATCGCCACCGTCGCCGGCATCCCGATCCGGATGCACTTCACGTTCCTGTTGTTCCTGCTCTATATCTACGCTTCCAGCCCGAGCAGCGCGCGCCTGGTCGCCGTCGGCTACGTCCTGACCGTCTTCCTCTGCGTCGTCCTGCACGAGCTGGGCCACAGCCTCGTCGCCCTGCGCTGCGGCATCCCCGTGGCCGACATCACGTTGTATCCCATCGGGGGCGTCGCCCGCATCGAGAAGCGGCCCAAGGCGCGGCAGGAACTCGTCATCGCCGTCGCCGGCCCCGCCGTGAACCTCGTCATCGCCCTGGGCCTTGCGGGCGTTCTGGCCGCGCAGGGCAAGCTGCCCCAAGCCGCCGACCTGCTGCACTTCGGCGGCGGCCTGCCGGGCTTCGTGGTCAACGTCCTGAAGGCGAACGTCTGGCTGGTCCTGTTCAACCTCATTCCCGCCTTCCCCATGGACGGCGGACGCGTCCTGCGGGCTGTGCTCGCGCTTAACATGGCGCCCGCGCGGGCCACCCGGATCGCCGCGAGCATCGGCCAGTCCATCGCCATCGGGGCGGGCATCTGGGCCGTGATGAGCCACCCGCCGCAGTGGTTCCTGATGTTCATCGCCTTGTTCATCTACATCGGTGCGGGCCAGGAGGCGTCTTCGTACCAGCAGGCTGCACTGGTCGAGGGCGTCCCCGTGCGAAACGCCATGATGACCGATGTGCGGACCTTGACCGTCGGCAACACGCTCAAAGAGGCCGCTGACGTCTTGCTGGACACCGCCCAGCACGACTTCCCCGTCCTGCACGGCGATCAGGTGCAGGGCGTCCTGACCCGCAACGGCCTTCTGCGCGGGCTGTCCGAAGCCGGCCCGTCCGGCTACGTCGCCGGCGCGATGAGCCGCCAGTTCGCCTCAGCCGGCCCTGACGACGATCTGGGCGAGACCCTGCCCTCGTTGACGGCCCAGGGCGGCCCGCTGCTGATCATGGACCCGGCCCAGCCCGGCCGACTGCTGGGGCTTGTCACCAGTGAGAACATCCAGGAATATTTCGCCGTTCAGCAGGTCGTCGCCGCCCGCGACGGTCGCAGCAAAGATGATCGGAACGAACGAGTCTGAGAAGAGTCTGAGCAGAAAGAGTGTGAGCCATGGCCGACCCCCTGTATTCCCTCTCCAGTGACCCCTGGGACCTGCACCGGCGCGCGGACCGCGACCGCGCGCGCCATAACGACAAGATCAAAGAGGTCATCAAGCAGAACCTTGGCGACATCATCTCCCAGCAGGACATCATCACCGCCGACCGGGGCAAGATCGTCAAGGTCCCCGTGCGCGGCCTGGAACTGCCGCGCATCCGCTTCGACCCGCACGACCGCGAGCGCATCGGCCAGGGGCCGGGCGGCACCAAGCCCGGCGACGTCATCGGCCGCGCCCCCTCCGACAAGAACGGCCAGGGAGTCGGCAAAAAGGCCGGCCAGGACCCCGGCGTGGACTACTACGAGGCCGAGTTCACCATTGATGAGCTGGCCCAGATGGTCTTCGAGGACCTGTCCCTGCCCAATCTGGAAGACAAAGGCGTCAAGCAGATCCTGTCGGAACACGCCGAGTTCAACACCATCACCCGGCGCGGTCTGGCCTCCAACCTGGACCGCAAGCGCACCCTGCTGGAAGCCTACCGGCGCAACGCCCGTTTGGGCAACGAGAACAAGTGGGAAGTGCGCCCTGAAGACAAGCGGTTCAAGAATTACGAACTCGTGACCGAGCCGCAGCGCAACGCCGTCGTCTTCGCCATGCGCGACGTGTCCGGCTCCATGGGCGAGTTCGAGGCCTACATCTGCCGCTCGTTCTACTTCTGGATGACGCAGTTCCTGCGGACGAAGTACACGAACACCGAGATCGTCTTCATCACCTGCCA
>JANOOM010000600.1:0-1606 GCA_031421335.1 Armatimonadota bacterium | reverse complement strand
TCGCCGCTTTGGAAAGCGCCGCCTTCGCTTCGTCCGACCCCGACGACCTCCTAGATGGCGCCGAGGCCGCCCTGCCCCCCGAAAGCGAGGTCCGCCGGGCCGCCCATGACACCCGGCTCTGGTGGCGCGCATCGCGCGACTGGCGCATCGTCCGCGCGAAGGTCTTGGAGGGCTACGGCCACGAGAACTTCACCGACGTCGTGATGAACGTCGCTTTCACCGTCCTGGGCTGGCTGGCCGGGGAGGGGGACTTCGGGCGGGCCGTCTGCATCGCGAACAACTGCGGCAAGGATACCGACTGCACGGCGGCGACCGTCGGCGCGCTCATGGGGATAATCGATCCGGCGGGTATCCCCGACCACTGGCTCGCCCCCATCGGCCGGGACCTCGTCGTCAGTCCCGAGATCGTCGGCATTGAAGCGCCCGTGACCCTGGACGGCTTTTCCGACCTGGTCGTCCGCCTGCGCGAGCGCCTGGGGGGACACGCCCCGGACACCGCGAATGACGCACAAGAAATGCCGCCGGGCATCATCGCCGAGGCGGGCTTTCTGGACGCGCTGCCGGACGCGGGGGCGCCCGCGCCCGCTTTCCCGCCGGGCCACGGCCCGCTCACGCTGCCCGGTACGGTCGGTGCGATGCCCGCCGCCGACTTCAAAGGCGAGGCCCTTCTGCTGCGCTACTCGTTCCATCTGGACCGGCCCCGGACCGCGCGTGTCCTGTTCAACACGCGCGAAGCCTGCCGGGTCTGGGTGGACGGCACTTATGCCTTCGGACGCGAGGGCGGCCTGATGGCTCCTTCCCTGCACCGGGTCCCGGCGGGCCAGGCGACGAACTTGTTTCTGGAGGCTGGGGAACACATTCTGCTGGCGGCGCTGGGCTGCCCGGCGAAGGACCGCATCAGTGATGCTGAGTGGGTGGTGGCCGTCGGTGACGTCCAGACGAACCAGTGGCTGCCGGGCGTGTTCCGGTAGTCGTTTAGTCGTTTTGGGCCGGTCGTTGCTCGGGGTGGGCGGTTAAAACCGCACCAACAAAATCACAAAACCTGCCTCCGCAGGTTAAGAGTCTGACTCCGATCTGAGTCCACGCAGGTGGACTTCGTGCCTTTGTTGGCGCGGTTTTAACCGCTGGCCAGACCGAAAGACAAAACAATCACGGAAGAACAGGAGAGCAAAGGAAATGCGCGAGCCGTACACACAACTGCACCTTCATCTGGTCTGGGCCACCTGGGACCGCCACCCCATCATCCTCCCGGAATGGAAGGCCGCCATCAGTGGCTGCATCCAGGCCGAATGCCTCGAGCTTAAAGTGGCCGTGATCGCCCATCACGTCATGCCAGAGCACGTTCATCTGCTGGTCCGTTTCCCCACCTCCGTGGCCGTCGCCACGATCGCAAAGCAGGTGAAGGGGGCCTCTTCGCACTTGATGACCCATCATGTCGCGCCGGGCGAGTGGTTCAAGTGGCAGGGCGGCTATGGGGCGTTCGCCGTCTCCAAACGCGATCTGCCGCAGATCCAGGGGTATATTCAGGGGCAGGAACGGCACCATCAGCATCAAAACTTCGACCAGGAGATGGAAGAGTTGGAGTAGAAGTCTGCGAAGGGGGCGG
>JANOOM010000599.1:0-9691 GCA_031421335.1 Armatimonadota bacterium | reverse complement strand
TCAGTGACCCGGACTTCATCCATGTTCGCTTTGAAGGCGGCCAGCTCCTTGCCCGTGAGGCCCGAAACCTGCGCGGCTTCATCCTGCGGCCCGCTGGCCCTGGCCGCAAAGCCTGTCCCTGCCAGCACAAGACACAGCGCGAACGTGATGCAGCGCGATTGAGTTTCCATAAGGCATTGTACCTTGTTTTGGGGCGCGGCGCGGCGTTGACGCCGCGAGGGTCCTGCTGTATACTGGGTGTAGTTAGACACATCTTCACAGCATCTTCACAGGCGAAGGGGGAATAAACCAATGGTCTTTACCGAGGCGCAGGTGGCGCAGTTCCGGGAGCGGGGGTATCTCGCCGTGCCGGATTTCTGGACGGCGCGCGAGGCGGCGGCGATGCAGGCGGAGACGGAGCGGCTGAAGCGGGCGGGCCTGCTGCGGAACGTGGCGACGGAGGGGGACGGCGCGACGCCCGCGCCCACGAAGGCCAACCTCCAGATCTGTCCGGTCTCGCCGCACAGCGACTTCTTCCGGGCCATGCCGTTCGCCCCGAAGGTGGCCGAGGCGGTCGGCGATCTCATCGGCGGCCCGGTCCTGCTGCACCTGGACCAGATCTTCCTAAAGCCAGCCCGGCACGGGGTCGGGACGAACTGGCACCAGGACAACGCCTATTTCCAGATCCCCGACCCCCTGGAAGGGGTGGCGCTGTGGACGGCGGTCCACGAAGCGACGGCGGCGAACGGGACGATGCGGGTCATCCCCGGCTCCTTCCGCACCCAGTACGAGCACTCGCGCGACCCGGACAGCGACCACCACGTCCGGTGCTATCCGCCCGAAGAGGAGGCCGTCCTTGTCGAGCTTCCGGCCGGCGGCGCGCTGTTCTTCGCTTATGGGGTCGCCCACGCGACGGGGGCGAACACGACGGACCGGGAGCGGGCCGGGATGGCGCTGCACTTCCTCACCGAGTCGGCGGCCGGGGCCGCGCACGGGATGGAGGGCGGGTCACACCCCCACCTCTCCGGCCTGAAGGCGACGGGGGGCCTCCGGGAGTACGGGGTGCGGGTGGCCGGGACCTGGGAGGAGCAGGTGGCAGCGGCTCCGAGTCCAGCGCCTATGGGCTAGTGGGAGCGCCCGACGGCGCGTTGGCACTGCTCGTGGCGGGGGCGCTTGCGCCGGCACCGTCGGCGGGCGCGGTGCCCGAGGCGGGGGCAGCCGGGCTGCTGCTCGTGCCGCCGGAAACCGTCCCCGTCGTGGGTCCGGCGCCCGCGCCGGTGTCGGAGCTTGCGCCCGTGGGGCTGGCAGAGTTGACGGGAGCTGCGGGCGCGCTCGAAGCAGGGGGCGTGACGATGACGACCGGGGGCGCGGCGGCGGGCGGCGGCGTGGCGACGACGACCGGGGCGGAGGCGGGCGCGGACTGGACCGGGGCGGACTGGAAGGGCGTGGGTGCCGGGGCCGACGTGGTCGAGGTGGGCGAGTTCAACACGGCGGGCGGCGCAGAAGCAGGCGGTGGGGACGTTACCGTCGTGCGGCCGGGCACGACAGTGGCGTCGGCGGTGGGGCTGGCCGGCCGGCTGAGATACACAGCCGCGACGATGATGAGGGCGAGCACGGCGACGGCGAGCAGGACGTAAAAAGCGGTCGTGCTGCTCTTAGCTTCCGCTTCTTCGGCGGCGGCGTGCTGGGAAGCGGCGTCGCGCTGGCCCATCAGGACGCTGCGATCGGCGGCCAGGCGGTTGCGCTGGGCGAGGGCCATGTCGCGCTCGGCCGCCGTGCCTTCGGCCACGTCTAGGGCGATGTCGCGCTGTGCCTTGTGGACTATGTTGTCGGCGGCAGCCTGTCCAGCCACGGACCGGGCGGCGTCGCGCTGGGTCCGCAGTTCTTCTTCGATCTCGTCAGCCATTGTTTGCTCCCGCGCCCTCCGTGGCAATAAATCAGTGAACGTTCGGCAGCATTATACCCCGTTTCATCAGCGCGGGAACAGGGCCACGAGCTTGCCGGCGACGTTCGTGATGATCAGGGCCGTAGTCAGGCCCCAGAGCAGGATGTTGATCAGCATGGGCCGGTCTTCGAGCAGGACGGCGTCGGGCGCTTCGCCCAATGAGTGCCGGTGCATCAGGTACAGGTAGCGGAAGATGCCGTAGATGACGAATGGGATGGTCGCCATGAGGTAGTGGTGATTGTGGGCGGTGTCCGAGTCGATCGTGTAGAGCGCGTAGGACATCAGGCAGGATGATGTCACGATGACGATCATCTGGTCGAGCATGGCGGGCGAATACTCTTCCAGGATCTTTCGCGTGCCCTTGGTGCCTGAGAGCTGGACGGAGAGCAGTTCCGCGCGGCGCTTGGACAGTCCGAGGAACAGGGCGAGCATGAGGGTGCAGAGGATCAGCCAGCTCGAAATGCTGACGCCGATAACGAAGGCGCCCGCGATGGCGCGGAAGACGAAGCCCGCCGCCAGCACGAGCACGTCCAGAAGGACGACGTGCTTCAGCCGGAACGAGTAGGCGAAAGTCAAGGAGAAGTAGAGCAGGGCGACGCTGAAGAAGCGCAGCCCAAGCCCGAAAGCGCCGGCCAGCCCGACGACGGCCAGAACGGCGGCGGCGGCGACTGCCACCGGGACGGGCAGCTCACCCGCCGCGATAGGCCGGCGGGACTTCTTGGGGTGGCGGCGGTCGCTCTCGCGGTCGGCCAGATCGTTGACGAGGTAGACGACCGAAGACAGCATCGAGAACAGCAGGAACCCGAGGGCGGCGTGCTGGAACTGGCGGGCGCTGTGGTGCTGGTCGAGCGTGAACAGCAGGCCGGCGAACAGGAGCAGGTTCTTGGTCCACTGCTTGGGACGCAGGGACACGAGACGGGCCAAGACCGGCCCCCGCCGCTTGGGCAGCGGGGGGCCGGGGTTATCGTTCAAGAGCGGCAGGGCTGTGATCGCCATTAGGTATTCTTTCTCCAGAGCATTGGTGATCTTCGGGACCTTCGTGGAAGCGTCCCAACACACTTATACCGCAAGAAGAATGCCAAACCATGCGTCAGGCGAAAAATCGCCGCCACTTTTTTCGGGCGCCTTGAGCAGGCGCCTTTAATTGTCGCCCCTGCCGTCCGGGGGGCCGCCCGGCTGCCCCCCGCCCTGGCCCATGCCGCCGGGGAAGCCACCCCGGCCGCCGGCACCTGGAAGGCCGCCGGGAAAGCCGCCCGGCTCGCCGCCGGGGAAGCCGCCTTGCGGGGCGCCGAAGCCATTGCCCTCCTCCTTGACGTGGATGACCTTGGTCAGCGTCACGGGCCGCCTGGTGCCATCGAGGTCGGCGATGGTAAGAGTGACGGTGTGGTCCTGCCCGCCCTCGAAGTAGCGGGCGGTGACGGCCTCGCCGGTCTGGCGGTCGTCGGTGCCGTTGCCCTCATCGAGGTCCCAGGAGTATTTCAGGGCGCTGAAAAGGCTGCCGCCCTTGGCGGCGACGGTGACGGGCTGGCCGGGGAGCACGCTATCGGGGGCATCAATGGTGATCGCGACCGTGGGGGTATCGGTGCCGATCTTCATGCGTCCGACGAAGAAGACGCCGTAGTGGTCGCCGCCGACGGTGACGCTCTTGAGGAGCGGCTCGGCCCCCCCTCCAAGCTTCAAGGCAGACGCTGGGACGTTAACGCTGTACCAGCCCTCGCCGGCGAGGGCGTCGGACTCGGCGGGGACGGGGCGCAGGATGTCCGCCTGGCGTCCATCGGCGAAGGTAAAGGAGAGGCGCACGTTGGTGATGGGCGGGAGGACCGGCGCGGAGTCCTGGCCGCGCCGCGCGCCACGCCGCTTGCGCCGGTTCTGGGAGCCGCCCGCCTGGAAGCCGCCCTCGGCCAAGGCGCCGCCCTGGCCGAAGGCGCCGCCCTGACCGAAGGCACCGCCCTGACCGAAGGCGCCGCCCTGGCCGGGGAACTGGCCCGGCGCGGGGGTGTCGCCGGGGGGCAGGGAGCTGGTCGTCCGGGGGTCGTAGTGGAGGGTCGCGCCGCCGCGCCGGATCGTTATCTGGAAAACGCGATTCTCACCCGCGAGCGAGACGGGCGTCGGGAAAGTGATCCGGGCGCCCTGGTACAAGTCCAGCATGGTCACTTTGAACGAGTGGCCGCCGAACAGGTAGGTCTCGGTGCTTTCCTGCCCGGTGCCGCCGCCCCAGTTCGCGACGCTCGGCTCGGTGGGTCCGGCGGCCTTGCCGTCATACAGGGTGACCTCGGGGGCGCCGGTGACGGCCGCTGGGACGGCCACGGTCGCAGGGAGCGCCGCTTCGGGAAGGGCAGGTGCGGGCCGTGCGGGGCGCCCCTGTGGCGGGGCGGGCCGTGCGCGCCTGAGCGGCGCGGCCTGGGCGACGGCCCCGGCGAGGGCCAGGAGCAGAAGGGTGGGAGCTATTTTCGTCATGGTGTTACCCTCTCGGCTGTTCGTGTCAGTGAATGTCTCGGATGTGAACGCGCTCGATGCGGGAAGCGCGTCCGGTCTTCGTGTCCACGTCGGCGACGATGCCGCAGAGGACGACGGGGCCGCCGGCGACCTCGAAGCGGTGCGGGATCTGTGTGACGAATTTTTGGACGCTCTCGTGGGCGTTCATGCCCAGGATCGAGTCCTGCGGGCCGCACATGCCGACGTCGGTGATGTAGGCGGTGCCGCGCGGCAGCAGGCGCTCGTCGGCGGTCTGCACATGGGTGTGCGTGCCGACCACGACGCTGGCCCGGCCGTCGAGGTAGACGCCGAAGGCGTTCTTCTCGGATGTGGCCTCGGCGTGAAAGTCGAAGAGCGAGACGGCGGTCTGACCCCGGAACGACTCCAAGATGGTGTCGGCGAGTCGGAACGGGTCGTCGAGGGCCTCCATGAAGGCGCGGCCCAGAAGGTTCGCGACGCCGACCCGCGTCATGCTGCCCCGGCAGACGAAGATGCCGTAGCCCTTGCCGGGCGTCCCGGCCGGGTAGTTGGCGGGGCGCAGCAGGCGCGGCTCTTGGTCGAGGTAATCCACGATCTCGCGCTTACTCCAGGTGTGGTTGCCCAGTGTGATGACGTCCACGCCCGACTCGAGCAGCCGGCGGGCGATGTCGGGCGTGATGCCGTGTCCCGCCGCCGCGTTCTCGCCGTTGACGATGACGAAGTGGGGTGAGTACAGATCGTGCAGGGTCGGCAGCATCGTTTGGACGGCGTCTCTGCCGCTTTTCCCGACAATGTCGCCGAGCATCAAGATTCGCACGGTGTTCAGCCGCTCATTTCTAAGGTCGTCTTACTCGGTCTCTTGCTTTGACTGCTACTTGGCGTAATTGATGGCGCGCGTTTCCCGGATGACAGTCACCTTGATCTGACCCGGATAGTCCATCTCTTCTTCGATCTTTTTGGCGGCGTCGTGCGCCAGTTTGTGGGCGGCGGCGTCGTCCACGACTTCGGGCCGCACCATCAAGCGGATCTCGCGGCCGGCCTGGACGGCGTAGGTCTTCTCGACGCCGGGGAACGAGTCGGCCAGAGCCTCGAGCTTCTGGAGGCGCTTGATGTAGGACTCCAGCATTTCGCGCCGGGCGCCGGGCCGGGCCGCCGAGATGGCGTCGGCAAGCTGGACGATGACGTCCTCGACGGTTTCGAGCGCGATTTCTTCGTGGTGCGCCCCGGCGGCGTGGGCGGCGGCGGGGCTCTCGCCCCAGCGCAGCATCAGCTCCTGCGAGAGCAGGGCGTGCGGCATGTCGGAGTCCGGGACCACTTTGCCCAGGTCGTGCAGCAGAGACGCGCGCTTGGCGACGGTGACGTTCGCGCCGAGTTCGGCGGCGATGCTGGACCCGATATGGCAGACCTCGATGGAGTGGTCCAGCAGGTTCTGCCCGTAGGAGGTCCGGTAGCGCATACGCCCGAGCAGCTTGACGATCTCTGGATGCAGGCCGGTGACGCCCGACTCCATGACGGCGCGCTCGCCGGCCTGCCTCAGCGACTGCTCGACCTCGTCCTGGGCCTTGGCGACGGTTTCCTCGATGCGGCCCGGATGGATACGGCCGTCCAAAATGAGCGCGGTCAGGGCCAGCCTTGCGACTTCGCGCCGGACCGGGTCGAACGACGACAACACGACGGCCTCGGGCGTATCGTCAATGATGACGTCCACGCCGGTCAAGGTCTCGAAGGCCCGGATGTTGCGGCCTTCGCGCCCGATGATACGGCCTTTGACATCGTCGGAAGGCAGCGGAACGACCGACACGGTCGTCTCGGAGACGTGGTCGGCAGCGATGCGCTGGATGGCGGTCGTGATGATGGCTCGGGCGCGCTTATCGCCCTCAGCGCGCGCCTCAGCCTCGATCTGCATGACGAGACGGGCCGTGTCGTGGCGGGCCTGGTCCTCGACGTCCTTCATCAGTATGGCGCGGGCTTCGTCGGCGCTCAGGCCCGCGACCCGCTCGAGTTCGGCTTTCTGCCTTTCTTTGGTGTCCCACGCCTCCTGCAAGTGCCGCTGGGCGGCGCGCTCCTGAAGGGCCAGGACCTCGCGCTGCCCGTCAAGGCTGGAAAGTTTGTCTTCCAGCGTTTCCTCTTTTTGTGCCAGTTTTCGCTCGACCCGCTGCAGTTCGGCTTTTTTGTCTTTGTGTTCCGACTCGACCTCGCCCCGAAGGCGCAGTGCCTCCTCGCGGGCCTCGATCAGCAGTTCCTTGCGCCGCGTTTCGGCCTGCGCCTTGAGCTGTTCCCGCTCGCCGTCCAGGCCGGCGGTTTGTTTTCGCAAAATCTCTTGCTGCGGCTTAAGATAAAAGAGCAGTGTCCCCCCGAATGCGGCCGCGAGTAGGGCCGCGACCAGGAGAAGCACCCAGTCAATTATTGTCATCGTTCCCCCACCCCCAAATGTGTATTCTGTTTGGAGTTGAGCGGACGGGTTTTCGTTCTCTAAGACAAATAGATCTTAAATAAAAAGGGATAATGTCTCGTGCTACGCTTACCGTCAAGTTACTGGCGAACTAAGTCTACTCTATTCTACATCATGAACGGGCTTTCCTGCACGGTTTATGAGATGCTTTCACAAAGAAACTTTGGGCGGAGCGGCCACATTAGGAAGGGGACCATGCCATGAATGGCACGGCTACACGGCGCGGACGCCGCAAATCCCCGCTTCGCGGGGATCAGAGAGATCCTCTGTCTTTCTTCTGTCTGAGTGCCGCGAAGCGGTACTTGCTGGCCGCAGGCCGTGTAGCCGTGCCATTCATGGCATGGTCCTTCCGGCCCCGCAAGCTACCCGTCGTACTCCTCTTCCGCCTCTTCCAGCGCCTCGTCGCCCGGTGAGGGCAGCGACTCGCGCGTCACCTGCTTGACGGTTTCCCAGCCGAAGCCGCGCCGCTGCAAGAAACCCATCAGCTTGCGGCGCTCGGCCTGCAAGGCGTCCCGGTCGGTCGGCACGGTGCGGACCTTTTTTGAGGCCGCCGCGCGGGCCAGAACGAGTTCGTCGGCGTTGGAGACCTTCTCGACGGCCTGGGCAATCTGCTCCTTGGCGACCCCCTTGCTGTACAGCTCCGAGGACAAGCGCCGGCGCCCGATGGGGCGGCTGCCGCCCTCACGGGTCTTAGCTTCGACCCACTGGGCGGCGAACGCGGCATCGTCGAGCAGGGCCAGTTTGGTCAGCTTCTCGATGACCTTGCCGATGACTTCTTCCTCGTATCCCTTTTGTGCGAGCCGCGTTTCAATCTCGCGCCGCGCCCGCGCCCGCACTTCGAGCAGGACAATAGCGGACTCGGTGGCCTTGTGGACTTCTTCGGCGCCTGCGACTTCGCGCAAGGTCTCGGGCGTGATCTCGCGGCCCACACGCAGGGACAGGTCGAGGGCAACGTTTTCCCCCACCCCGATGATGAATTGCCCGTCCACAAAGATGTTCAGACGGCCGGGGCGCTTCTGAGGTTCCATGGCGGTGATCTGGGGCATGATTTTCTTCCTAGAGGGCCAGGCGGGCGGCGCGGGGCAGGCCATGCACCACGAGGGCATACGACGCCGCGATCATCTCGGCCAGCACGTCGTCGGGGATGGAGCCGTCCAGAGTGACGGCATTCCAGTGCTTCTTGTTCATGTGCCACGCGGGGCGGACGGCCGGGTACTCGGCGCGGTCGGCCTCGTTGTCGTCCGGGCAGCCCTTCAGCGTCAGCCGGACGGGGTTGTCGTCCGTGCTGGTGAGGGCAAACATCTTCCCGCCGACCTTGAAGACGCGGACGGGCAGCTTGAAGGGGTATTCTTCGGTCGCGCCCGGCAGGGCGGCCAGGCGGCGGCGCAGGGCCTCGAGGGCGTTGGTCGTCACGGCATCATTTCCTCGTCCTGGGCGTTTTCTTCGGACATCTCCAGCACGGGCATGACCGGGTCCGGCGCGAACTCGACGCGCTCATAGATCACCGAAAGGGGCAGATCACACCCGATAGACGGCAGGCGCAGGACGGACGAAAGGCCGCGCAGTTCCGCCAGGAGCCATTGGCCGTCAGGCTGGCGCCTATAATGCTCCACGAGCGGCTGGTACTGGGAGAGCATGACATAATCCATCAGAGTTTCAAGCCGCCGGTAGTGCTCGAACTTCCAGCCCCGGTCGTCTCTTTCGGTCGTCGGCGACAGCACTTCCATGAGGACGACCGGGTTCAGCAGGATGTCCAGCGAGGCGTCCTCGAATTCGAGTGGGGCACACCCGACCACGACATCCGGGAAGAGAAAAGCTCCGGTGGCATGGCCTTTGACGCGCAGATCGGTCGTGAACGGCTCGCACGAACCACCGCGGAGCTGAACGAGGAGGGCGGAACCGATGTTGATCGTGATGCGGTTGTGCTCCCGGCTCGCCCCGGCCATTTCCATGATCTCGCCGTTCACATATTCGCTCCGGCGCTCCGCCTTGCGGTCCATTTCTAGATACTGTTCGGCGGTGTAATAAGTTCTCTGTAGTGCGGACATGAGCGTCTGCTCCTCTTGTTCCGATCATCTGAGGGCGGCCTACCGGTAGCCCCGGTAGATGCCGTCCAGGGCACACTCTCCAATGAACTCTTCGAGGCTGACGCTCGCCGACCGTGCGCCGGACTGTGCTTGTTCCAGCGCCCCCTGCGGAATGTGAATCGAGAAGGACAGACCCGGTTCGGATCTGTCATGCCCAGGGGCCGGGTGTGCCGCCACGGAGTGCGGGTTCTCGATGACGCCCAGGATGCTGCCCTGTGGGTCCCGCACCGCCCCCAGCTTGATGCCGCCGCCGACGTCCTACACGGGCTGGTACTCGGTCGCGCCCAGCGCCAGCAGGCGCGCGCAAGCGGCCTCGGCGTCGGGGTCGCCGGAGGGCTGCAAGCCCAGCTCATAGCCGCCGACGTTGAAGCCGACGTAGAACGGCTCGTCGAAGTAGGGCGGCGTGCTGAGCAGGTTGTTGTACCAGGCTTTGGCCGCTTCTAGATCGGCGACCTGATAGATTTGTGAGCGCAGTCCTTGGAGCATGGTTCGTTTTCGCTATTTTGCTGTGTCAGGCGTTTCGATCTCCGCGATCTTCTCGCGCAACCATTGGTTCAGCAGGGCTTCGGCGGGGACGCCGCGTTGTTTGGCGATGGCCTCAAGTCGTGTTCTTAGTTCCAGCTCGACCTCGAAGTAGTAGTGGCTCCGTGTGCCCAATATCTCGAAGGGCACTTCCGGCCTGTTCTTCAATTCTTCGCTGAGGTCATGCGTGTCAAAGTATTCTGCTTGTTTATCTATGAACTTCAGATCGTCTTCGGTCAGGATCATTTCTCC
>JANOOM010000598.1:0-13992 GCA_031421335.1 Armatimonadota bacterium | reverse complement strand
CTTGCCGAACGACGACGACGGAATGTTAATGACCCGCTTGACCGCCTCGTCCGCCGCCGCCGTGTCCCGCTCAACCGAAAGCTGCAAGAAGGCGCACAGGTCGCGCACCTCGCGCCGCGAATAGAATCCCATCGCCCCCTGCAAAACGTAAGGCACGCCGCCCTTGACGAACGCTTCTTCCAGGGCGCGCGAGTAGGCGTTCGTGCGGAACAAGACGGCACAGTCCCGGAGCTGTGTCCCCGCCGCCTGCAACTCCTTCAAAGTCTCCGCCACGAACTGCGCTTCCGCTTCGGCGTGCTCGTGTTCGTGCTGGGACAGGTCCTCGCCCTCGGGGTGGATCGCCGCCATTTCTAATCGATACTTCGCGTCAATTCCCGACCGCCCGATAAGTTCATTCGCCACCCGCACGATCGTCGCCGACGACCGGTAGTTGGCCGGCAGCCGGATAATGGTCCCGTTCGGGTAGGCCGCGCCGAACTGCCCCACCGTCGCCTCGGGCGAACACCCGCGGAAGCTGTAAATGGCCTGCCCCACGTCCCCGACGATGAAGATATTGCCGGTCCGGGCGGCCAGCAGCCGCGCGATCTCCCACTGCACGGCGCTCGTGTCCTGCGTCTCGTCAATGCACAGATACTGGAAGAACTGCTGGTACTTGTCCCGAATGGCGGGCTGCTCCTGGAGCAGTATCAGGGCCTCGATGAGCAGGTCGTCGAAGTCCAGCCGCCGCGACGGCTTCTTCGCCAGCACGTCGAACTTGGCTTGCTTGGCCTGCTCATAGCAGCGCCAGAACTTGGAAAGCGTTTGGATCGTCGGGTCCGCCCAGTTCGGCTCGTGCTCCCGGAACGCTTTCTCGGCCTCCTCCACTCGGAATCCCCGGTTCTTGACCGCCGACACCGCCGACAGCGCCCCCTTGGGGTCGTAGGCTGTGTTCAGTCCGAAGGGAGGCGAGGGCAACCCGCGCGCCATCCAATTCGCGTCGCCCAGAATGGCCTTCGCCACCCGTACTTGCCAGTTCTCGTCGGCGAGCTGAAAATACCCCGCCTTGCCGTAGAGGTGCGCCCACTCGTGTTTGAGTATCCGCAGGCAGTGCGCGTGGAATGTCCCGATCCACATTCTCTCGACCGTCGCCTCGCCGCCCTCCCCCAGCAGGGCGGCCAGCCGCAGGCCCATCTCGTCGGCGCTTTTCTTGGTGAAGGTCGCCACGAACAGCCGTTGCGGGTCCACGCCCTTGGCGAGTAGCCGGGCCACCCGGCGCGTCAGAACTGTCGTTTTCCCACTACCGGCCCCCGCCAGGACGAGGGCCGGGCCGCCGTCGTGATAGAACGCCTGCCGCTGCTCCTCGTTCAGCCCAGCTTCGAGTTTGGGGACGAGTGCGGCGGTGCGGTTCGCGTGCAGGTCTTCGGTGATGGCGTCGAGCGTGGCTTGCATGATGGGTTCTTGGTTCGTGGTGGTCTTGGCGGTTGAGTGTGCATGGGAGATGGAGATAGTATACCGCATCGGGGCAAGCAGGAAAGCGATGAAGCAACATGGAACGAGAATGCGAGGAAACAATACATGAAACGATCATTAATCGTGGTGCTTGCCTGTCTCTGTTGCTTGGCGACAACACAGAGTGGGCAGACGCAGAACGCCGAACCGCGCGGCCCGATAAGACTTCAGGAAGCAAGGCCCACGCATGGTCCAGTCTCGATCTACACACTGCGCTTCCTGCAAATCGCCGAAACAAAGCCCATGGAACACCTTTGGATACTGCAAAAGCAGGACACGGTCACTCGAAATGGGCCGATTGAGCCTAACGAAACCGCCTTTCGCTCCCTCAACTCGCCTGTTCTCCGGGACTTTGTCTCACATCTACCGGAAGGCGCGCGAATTGTTTATTCGTCGGTAACACTTCCTAGGCCTGGCCCAACCAACAAAGTGAACGGCAGCTCCGAGCCGGACCTTCAGGGTTTTGTCACGTTCTGCCGCAGTAGGAAAGTTGATTTCTGGTTCGGCGTCTTGTTCTAATCGTGTCCTAACCTGCCAGTTGTCGCTCTGCGGCGACGGCAAGCCGGGGTTGCAGGGGGGCGCTCAGGCGGGCGAAGAAGTCGGTGAGGGCAGCATTCAGTGTCTCTGCCCTTGCCTCGTGCCCTTATTTGTCTCATCCTGGTGGCCGCGGAGACGGCCACTTTCCAGTAGCAGTTTGCCGCCGGACTCTTTCCGATGCCCCGCAGACCGATACGGAGGAGATTTCCTTATGACCCAACAGTTAGAGCGCGCATACGCCGAAGTGGAACAGCTCACGGAACCAGATCAAGACGCGATTGCGGCCTTGATCTCGGAAGAACTGGAGGGCGAGCGGCGCTGGCAACAGTCCTTTGCTCAGTCCCCACAGGGGTTGGCGCGGCTGGCCGAGAAAGCACTGGCGGAGCATCGGGCAGGCTGGACGCAACCGCTCGACATGGAGCGGCTGTGATCTCCCGCCCCTTGCTACATAAAACAGGGAAGCGTCGGGGGTACAATGAAAGGGCCGCGCGAAACAAGATGCACGAAGCGAAGCCGCCCTGGAGGAGCCTTGCATGACGACTGTGACCATTGACGATGAGCTTGCCACACGCCTGCGCGCCCTGCGCGGCGGGGGCGACGACTTCAACCGGCTGGTGACCGAAGCCCTCGCGGAGACGGTGCGCCGCTGGGAGTGGGAGGCGGCAGGCCGGGCCGAGATGCGGGCCATGCTGGACGGGCCTCGCCATACGCTCGCTGAGGCCGAAGAACGGACCCGACTCAAATATGGCTTCCCAGACTTCTCACACCTGACGGACGACGAACTGGCGGACCAAGCGGAGGCTACATTAGCGGCCCTGCCTCCTGAAAAGGTCGCGGAAGCGCGGCGGCTGGGCTTGATATGAGGGATGACCAAGAGGAGGCGCCGCGCCGCTACGTTGTCGTGGAGAGCGACCGCTTCGAGGCCGACCGGGACCGGGCAGTCCTTTCTGTCTATCGCCTTCTCGGCCCCAAGGCCGCTGGGGAATGGGTCGTGGCATTACCTCGGGCATTGAGTGAGCGCTCTGCCCGATTTTCCCGGCCCACTGTCCCACGCACAAGATGAAGCGGCGTCGGCGTTCTATGGCCGGGAGGTACGCCGCCTGCTGTACTATGGCCCGACCCGCCGCCGTTCCAGAACGCCCGTCCGCGTCTTCTTCTCCGTCGTGCCCCTGACCCCGCCGACCCGCCAGAAGTGGCTGAGACTGTCCTGTTCCTGCTACGCCTGCTGCAAGGGGGACAGGTCCTCCAGCACGACGACCATTTGGAATGACTCACACAGCCAGCCGCTCGCGGGCGGTCTCGCCGCGCTTGCCGACCGGCACATGGTCTACCGCCGCAGCCAGGCCGAAGCGGGGCATGTTTCCGTAGATCGCCTCGTAGCGGCCCGCCGCTACTTCGTAAGTCTCGTGCCAGATGCCGACGCTGCCGTCCTTGCCGATGGCTTTGTTGAAGCGCTGCCAGGCTTTCAAGTGCGGCTCCTGGGGCGACCGGGCGAAGCGCTCTAGATCCTCGGTCGAGCGCCAGTATTGGATCAGGCCGATGCCGCCGGGGTAGAAGAATGGCTCGCCGTGTAGGAAGCCACTGTTGGGGTCCTGGGCGAGTGTACGGAGCATCGGTCCCATCGCAAGGGCCGTCGGCAGCCACTTGTGGACAGCGAGTGGCTTGTTGATCCGCATGCCGATCAGGAAGACCACGAACGGCTCGGCCGTGTCCGCGGTGAACCGCCCCGCATAGATTTTTGCCATTTCTTTACTCCTTCTCCCGCAGATGCGCTTCCAGTTGGCCCAGCATCGCCAAAGTGTCGCGCAGCTCCTCACGATGAAATCCTACCAATGTCTCGTCCGCCAGCGTGACCGCGTGCGGCAGCGCCTCCTGAAAGCTCGCCATTCCCGCCTCAGTCAACACTAGGAAGAACGTGCGCCGGTTGGCGCCGGGGCGCCGCGCCAGCCACCCACGCTCGACAAGGCGGGTCGTCAGGACCGAGACCGCCGCCCGCTCGATCAGCAGTCGGTCGGCGAGGGCGGAAGGCGTCACCCCCGCCTCGCCCGCCTCGCAGATCGCAAGCAGCAGGCGGAACTGCGCCTGGGTCAGCCCGAACCGGCTGAACTGCTGGTCGAAGACGGTCGCAAGGCGCGTCCCGACTCGCATCAGGGCGGTGCAGAGGTGCGAAGGCAATAGGTCGTCTTGCATAGTTAACAGTGTAATTGTTAAAGCATTAATTGTCAAGCGTCGGCGGAATCTTTTCGTGTGGCGGGTATACTGACAGCGTCTTATCTCCCAATCTTTTCAGCGCGAGGACAACCCCAATGAGTTTCAACAAGAAGACCGTGGAAGACGTGGATGTGGCTGGCAAGCGCGTCCTGGTGCGTGTAGATTTTAATGTCCCCCAGGACGAGACGGGCGCGATCACCGACGACCGCCGCATCCGGGCGGCCCTGCCGACCATCCAGTACCTGACCGGAAAGGGCGCGCATGTCATCCTGATGAGCCACCTGGGCCGGCCCAAGGGTGTCCCGACGCCCAAGTACAGCTTGAAGCCGGTGGCGGAGCGGCTGGCCCTGCTGACGGGGCAGAAGGTGGAACTGCTGGACCGGGACGCGTCTGAGGTGTCCAAGGTGGCCGAGACCTTTGAGAAGCCTGGCACCCTGGTCATGCTGGAGAACCTGCGCTACACGCCGCGCGAGGAGGCCAACGACCCCGAGATGAGCCGCGAGCTGGCGCTTCTGGCCGACGTCTACGTCAACGACGCCTTCGGGGCGGCCCACCGCGCGCACGCCTCGACCGAGGGCGTGGCGCGCGTGATGACCGGTCTGGGCAAGCCGGCCGTGGCCGGCTTCCTGCTCAAGAAGGAACTCGATTATCTGGGGAAGACGGTCGAGAACCCAGCACGCCCGTTCGTCGCCATCTTGGGCGGGGCGAAGGTCAAGGACAAGATCCCGGTCATCGAGAGCCTACTGCCCAAGGTGGACACCTTGATCATCGTCGGCGGCATGGCCTACACGTTTTTCAAGGCGCAGGGACTGGAGATCGGCAAGTCGCTGCTGGATGCGAACAGCCTGGAGTTCGCCAAAAGGGTGCAGGGCGAGGCCGGCGTCAAGCTGATGCTGCCCGTGGACGTGGTCGTCACGGATGGCAACCCGTTCGGCGGTGACACCGATTCGCTGCAAGCGAAGGTCGTCTCGGTCAAGGAGATACCCGCCGACTGGGAGGGCGTGGACATCGGGCCGACGACGATCAAGGCGATCACGGCCATCTTACAGGGGGCCAAGACGGTGCTCTGGAACGGCCCGGCGGGCATCTTCGAGGTGGACAAGTTCGCGGCCGGGACACGCGGCGTCGCGCAAGCGCTGGCCGACAGCGGCGCGACCACGATCGTCGGCGGCGGCGACTCGGCGGCGGCGGTGGAGAAGCTGGGCTTCGCCGACAAGATGACGCACATCTCGACGGGTGGCGGGGCATCTTTGGAGTTCCTGGAAGGGAAAGAGCTGCCAGGCGTGGCGGCGTTGCAGGACAAGTAACAGCGCGGGAGATGTTAGCGGGTGGGCGCGCTCGGGCGAGTGATTGAAATCACTCGCTCCGTGAGGATTTGTCCAAGGGACAAGTGAGTAGGTTTTCAGAGGCGGGTTTCCGTCGGCAGCCTTTTGGCTGCTCCCCGGCGTTTCTTCGATCTTCTGTCCCCTGGACAGGTCCGGCGCGCAGGGAAGGGGCTTGTCCCCGCCCTCCTTTCTGATCCTCTGCTGCCCGCTTGCAGGAATCCGCCCCAGCTCTGCCGAACAGCCTCCCAGTAGTCGCGGCAGGGGAGGGGAAGAGGCATGAGCATCCCGACGAGCGGCGGATATCCGGCCGGAGAATACGCGACCGGCAATCCAAGCGCCTATATGCCGCCCGCCAAGCGGGCGGATTTCGGCTGGATCACTGAGTCATGGCAGCTCTTCATGGCCCACACCGGCATCTGGGTCGTCGCCACTCTGGCAATGACCGGCCCTCCGTGCTTTTCGCCATCGGCGTCCACGCCTACATGATAGTGACCATGCCGCCGCCCACGCCGGCGATCTTCAGGCCGGGCAATATGCGCGGAGTCCTGACCGTGGAATTCAGCGCCATCTTCGTCTTCTCCCTTTATTCCGCCTTCCTGTTCGGCGGAATGTTCCGCATGGCGGTCCGACAGGTGTGCGGGCTGGCACCGACCTACCGCGATATTTTCGGGGGCGGGTCGCTGTTTGGGCGGACGCTGGGGACGATGTTCCTGTTGTATTTCGCCTCCTACGCCCTGCAAGCTATTGGCCTGGGGCCGGGGTATGTGCTGCTCTTCCGGCACGCCCCCATGGCAGCGATGGTGCTGACGTTCGTCGTGGGCGGTGCGGCGTACCTCTTCGCCACCCTTGTCCTGCCGGGCCTGCGATGCAGCGTCCAGACCATGAAGTCGCACTGGCTGCCCGCCACCGGGTTCGTCTTCGTCATTGGCCTGCTGGTTTACGCCAGCGAGATTCCCTGTGGACTGGGCCTGCTGGCGACGGTCCCCATGGCTTTCCTGGTGACGGCCCAACCCTACCGGGATCTAGCCGGGATGCCCGACGTGCTCTCGCTGCCCACGCCCTATCACCCGACCCCCACGTCGGGCGTCTGGCCCCCCGCCCCGAGCATGACCATGGAACAGGAGAACAACCGATGAGTGTCGCTTACGGAGGCCCGCCCGGCGGGTACGCGCCCCCGCCGCCGACGGGCCGCGTGGATTTCAGCTGGCTGGGGCAGGCGTGGAGTCTGTTCACGGCGCAGATGGGCGTTTGGATCGGGGCGTTCGTGCTGTACGCGCTGATCGCCTCGGTCCTGTTGCTGCTGTGGTCAATCCCGACCGGTGTCTATGCGACCATTCAGCAGGCCATCACCGCCGCCCTCAACCACACCTCGCCCCACGTCCCGCCGCAGAACCCTTACGCCCAGTTCGCGCGAAATCAGGGCTTCAGCCTGCTGCTGGCGGCGGCGAACGCCATCTTCCTGGCCGGCTTCTACCGGATGGCGCTGCGCCAGATGCGCGGCGAGCCGATCGGTATCGGCGGCGTCTTTTCGGCGTTTCCGCAGGCCCTACCCCTTGCCATCGTCACCGTATGCATCACCGGGTCGGTCGCGCTCCTGGAAGGACTGCTGCTCGGACTGCTTCATTTGACCGGGCTGCCGGCGGCCGGGGCGGTCTCGATCGCGGGGGTGTTGGTCTTGATCCCTTCCATCGTCGTGCAGGGGCTTCTGATGTTCGCGCCGCTGCTGATCCTGGACAAAAACGTGAGTGCGGTGGACGCCATCCTGGGCAGCGTCCGCCTGCTGCGCGGGCAGTGGCTGATGGGCGTCCTCTTTTACTTCACCGTTGCGCTCATCAGCGGTTTCGGAATACTGCTGTGCGGTATCGGGGTGCTTGCCACTTATCCCTTGTTCTTAATCAGCGTCGCGGTCGGCTATCTCGCCCTCACCCAGCCGCCGCCGGCTTATTCCGCGCCGTACCCCTACACCGCCCCCGCGCCGGGTGTCTGGCCGCCGCCGCCCGGCCAGCAGACGCCCTACGGTCAGCCGCCGTCCCCCTCGTTCGGCCAGTCGGCGCCCCCGCCTGCCGCCCCGCCCCGGCGATCTCTGGGAGGTGACCTGCTCGATGACGCTGGCGGCACGCCTCCGTCCCCGAACCCGCCGCTATGACTCGCTTCGCAATCGTGCTGGTAACGATTTTGGCCATCGGCGGCTTGACCCTGGGGCGCCTGCCCGCCGTCGCCCTGACATTGGGGATCGCCGTCGGGCTGGTTCTGCTGCTGCGCGGTATGGCGGCGGGCGGGAGCCTCGGCAACGCCCGGCAATTCGAAAAAAAACCGGCCGACGTGAACGCGCGCATCGGCATCTGCCTGGCGGCGACGGGGATCGCGTCCTCGGCCATCGGCAATGGACACTTCCCGCTTCCCTTCCACGTCTTCTACGCCGTCTGCCTCGCCCTGGCCGCCGTGGGGGCCGTCTTCCTGGCGTGGAAGGGGCGCGCGGGCTAGACCCTCTTGCCTTTTCGGTCAGCAGCGGCTATACTGAGTCCACACCTATGAATGTCAGCGCCGGAGCAAAAACAGACAAGGGGCAGCGGCCCAACAACGAGGACCAGTTCGCGGTCGTAGACACGCGGCGGCGCGGGATGCGCGCCGACGGCGTCCTGATCATCGCCGACGGCATGGGCGGGCGCTCCTTCGGCGAGCAGGCCGCCGCCGCCGCCGTCGAGACCGTCGAAGAGGCGCTGGCTGAGATGCTGGACAGCCGCGACGAAGGCGCCGTCGTCATGGCTGACGTTCTGGCCTCCGCCCTGCGGAAAGCGAACGCCCGCGTTTACGAACTGGCGAGCGCCGACGAGGACCGCAAGGGCATGGGGACTACCTGCGTCGCCGCCGTCGTCGAGGGCGAGCGCGTCTACGTCGCCCACGCCGGGGACAGCCGCGCCTACCTGCTGCGTGAGGGCGCCCTGCGCCAGCTCACCGCCGACCATTCCTACGTCGCCGAGCAGGTACGGGCGGGTGCGATCACTGAGGAGGGCGCGCGTAAGTCCCGCTTCCGCAACATCATCACCCGCGCTGTCGGCATCGAGCCGACTTTGGAGGCGGAGGTCGTGGACGCCGAGGTCCGCCCCGGCGACACCCTTCTGCTCTGCACCGACGGCCTGAGTAACATGGTCGAGGAGGACGACATCGCCCGGACACTGGCGCAGTCCTCCTCGCCCCAGAACGCCGCCGACAAACTGGTCGGGATGGCGAACAAGAACGGCGGTAAGGACAACATCACCGCCGTCGTCGCCCGCCTCCAGGCCGGGACCCGGACCCTGCGGATGCAGGTCGCCGACCTCGCACGCCCCGGCGCCGAGGCCGGAGAAGAGGAAGACGAGCAGGACGCCGCCGCTCACGACATCGCCGCAGCCCCGCGCCGGCGCGGGGGCGCGCTCTGGCCCGTCCTCGCCGTCCTGTTCCTCGCCCTGGGGCTGGGCGCATCCGGCTGGCTGACCCGCAAAATGATGCACGATGGCTACACCTTCCAGGCAGCCTCGCCCTTCGCCCTGCGGCCCGTGCCCCCGCCGCCGCCGCGCCCGCTCGACCCGGCCCACGTCGCCTACGCGGCCCCGGCCGTCTTTTACTTCAACCCCGTGCGCGGCAGCCTCCTTGCGGTCGGACCCCGGAATGGCCTGGTGACGGTCGCGACACTGACCGGCACCTTGATTGTGCTCACCGACCCCGCTGGGGCGGCGGGCAAGGTGCAGTATAAGTACGCGCTGCCCTTCATCAAGCCCCAGGCCGCCGCGCCCGCCGGGGCATTGGGCGCAAGCGGCGTCACACTCCACACCGCCACCGACCCGCTGGGCGACCTGTATGTGTCGGACGCGGTCGCGAAGACGATCACCAAATACAGCCCGAATGGCGTGCCCCTGGGTCTGGTCGCCTACAACATGCTCGGCAAGCCCAAGACGCTGCTGAACCCCCAGGCTATCGGCGCGGCTGCCGACGGTACGATCTATCTGATCGACGCCGAGCGGCTGAAGATCCTGCGCGCCCACCCCTCTGCGACGCCCCTGCCGTCGGTCCCGCAGCCCGCGACTAAGCCGGCCCCCGCCCCCGCCCCGCTCCTGCCGCCCCTGGCCGTGCCCGAGGCCGCGCCCGCATCGGCTTCGACGGGGTTCCACCACTTCCGCCACTACGGTTACCGCCACTACGGCCACCGGAGCGGCGGGGGGCAGCTCTAGGGAGAGACCCGCCGTGCCTCTGGAGATGCTGGGCAAATATGAGCGGCTGGACGTGCTGGGACACGGCACGTCCGGAATCGTCTACCTCGCCAAAGACACCTTGCTGGGCAAACAAGTCGCCCTCAAAGAGATCTCCGCCCAGGGCGAAGAAAAGCACCGTGTCTTGGAAGAAGCCCGCGTGCTGGACCGCCTGCGCCACCCGAATATCGTCCAGGTCAACAGCGTGGACGAGATCGGCGGCAAGGTCGTCATTGACATGGAGTACATCCGTGGGCGCAACCTCCAGGACATTCTCCGCGAGACCCCGCAGCTCCCCATCCCCCAGGCGCTCGACATTGCCGCTCAGATCTGTGACGGGCTGGCCTACGCCCACTCCCATCGCACCGTTCACCGCGACATCAAGCCCGCCAATATCCTGCTGACCCGCGAGGGCGTGGTAAAGCTGGTGGACTTCGGCCTGGCCGAAGTCCTGGGGACGCACTCGGTCGCGGGCGGGGCCGGTACCTACGCCTACATGGCGCCTGAAGACTTCCACCCCGAGGAGCACTCCGACCGCCAATCGGACATCTGGGCCGTCGGCGTCATCTTGTATGAGATGCTGGCTGGCCGCCGCCCCTTCCAGGTGTCCAAGTCCCGTGACCCGTTCGCCTGGAAGCTGGCCGTTGAGGGAGATCCCCTGGTCCCTGTGCAGGAGCTCCGGCCCGACGCGCCGCCGCAACTGGCTGCCATCGTCTCTTACGCCCTGGCGCGCGACAAGAGCGCCCGCTACCGCGACGCGGCGGCGATGGCCGCCGACCTGCGGGCGCTCGGACCGGTCCCCACCGCCGCGCTGCCCTTCTCCGCCGCGCTGCCCTTCTCCGCCGTGCCCCTCGCATTTCCCCCCGCCCCGAACGCCGCCGTCACGCCGGCGGTGCTGCCGGGCTTCCCGCCCGATGCTTCCGACATTGACGGCTTCCTCGCCCACGCGCCCGACTGCTGGGACGCCGCCCGCGACGCGCTCGTCGGCGGCACATTAGCCCTCTGGCTGCGCCGGGTAGGGGAGGAGCCGCTGGCTGCCGTCGCCGAGGAGGTGGCGCGGGACACCGAGCGGGACGACGACGACAAGCTACGCGACTTTCTGTATCGGGGTGGCATGGAGACCGCTGACGAGGCCCGTCGCGCCTTCGGCGAGGGCCAGCGCCTGGCGCGCGGCGGGCGCTACTTTTTTGAAGCCCTTCCCCGGCTGCGCCGGGCGGTGCGCCTGGATCCGAGTCGCCCCGAGTACCCGCAGGAGCTGGCCGCCGCCCTGCGCGCGACCGGCGACGCCGCCGGGGCCGCGCTGGTCTTGGAGCAGGCGCTGGCGTATCACCCCACCGCCCGCAAGCTAGTCCGCGAGCACGCCGAACTTTCCGGGGCACGGATCGTCCTCAGTGACTCGCAAGTGGACTTCGGCGTCCTGCGCCGTGGGCAGAGCCGGACCTGCCGGCTGACCCTGCACAATGAGGGTGGGGGCGTCTTGGAGGGCCGCGTCTCCGCCGCGCCCGGCTGGGTCAAGGTCGAGCCGCCTGCCTTCTCGACGCGCCGCCGCCAGGCCCTGACGCTCACGGCTGTGACGGACGGTGTTTGGTCCG
This sequence comes from Armatimonadota bacterium, assembly GCA_031421335.1. Classification (GTDB taxonomy): domain Bacteria; phylum Armatimonadota; class Armatimonadia; order Armatimonadales; family Capsulimonadaceae; genus JANXMY01. Next base: position 2,613 of record JANOOM010000598.1, on the reverse strand, counting down.
CCCCCGCCGCCTACCAAGAGACCGTGGTCCTGGAAACGTCGGGGGGACGACTGGAGGTTGCCATTGCGGCCACCATCCTGCCCGCCCGTCTGTCCTGGACGCGCATCGCGCTGTGGTATCTGCCGCTCTTGATCTGCGCCGCCCTGCCCGCCGCCATCGGCCTGTTCGTACAGCTCCAGCACGCCGGTGTCGGCTACGAGTGGCAGCCCGGCTTCATTGCCAGCGGCCTGCTCTTCCTGGCGGTGTTCGCCCTTTCTTTCGCCGCCGACCTCGCCTGGCCGCCGCGCCTTCTGCCGCTGGGGCTTGCCGGGCTGAACGCCTGGTGCGTCGCGCGGACGGCCCAGAACTTCGGGGGCAGCACGGCGGTGGCCTATCTCGCCCTGCTTGAGACTGTGACGCCCATCGTGGTCCTTCTGGTGTTGCAGACCGGCGCGTTCGCCCTGGACCCGCGCCGGCTGGGGCGCTGGCAGCTCTGGCGCTGGATCATCGGCGGGACGGGACTATTGATCGCCTACTCGCTGCTGCATCTGGGATAATGTGGGAGGCACTGCTCCATGGGGTTGACCGTCTGCCTGTTTATTCTCAGCGGGATGTCAATACCTCGCAGCTTGCTGCGACGGAGATTTCATTGGCCGAGACAGCCCGCCCCTGAAACAAAGTCAATCAAATAGGAGAGAACGTGTCGGCCTGCGGGCTGCGTCCGGCAAAATACTCGCCCTGGGTGAACCCGTAGTCGGTCGTCGGGCTGCCGAACACGATCCGGTTGCCCTGATTGTCAGTGCCCATACCGGTGAATGTGCTGCACCGGGCGACTCGCCCCTTGAAGTCGTAGATGTGCGACGGTTCCTGGTCCGGTTTCGCGGGCTGGTTGCGGTCGCCATTCTTGTCCAGCCACGGGATTGGGAACGGGTCCGTGCTGCCGTTGGAAGGCGCTATGCTTCCGGGTTCCGCGCCGGTCGCCGCGCCTGAAGGCAGCGGCAGAAGCCCGGCAGCGGCTGCCCCCAGCCCGGCACGGAGAACGCATTGAGACACCAGGACCAGACTGGAGCCGACACCGAGATTCCTTGACCGAAGTATCCCTTTCCAAGCCAGGGCAGTACGACCAGAGACTGAGCCGCCCACAATAGCTGACAGAAGACTAAGCCCCGAAACCAGTCTGGTCCCGGCAGGCGACGGTGAAAGAAGGCCGCGTACAGCAGCGCGGCAAAAATCCCCACCGCCGTATGAAAAGTCTCTTGAGCGGCGGGGCGCAGATGCAGCGGCAGGGATAGACGAAACCAGTAGTTCAGGTGGGGGGCCATGCACTTGGACAGTCCGCTTGTTCCTGCGTCCAGCCCGAGTGCATGGCTGAGATGAATAGCCGCCGAATTGACAAACGCTGCCAGTAGACCTGCCAGCGCGGCCTTTACCGGCGCCCAAACCCTGTCGACCAGCTTTCTTCCCGGCACCTGCCCACTCAGGGTTCACCCGTTTCGCCCCATAGCCGTGCCCCCCGTGCGCGCCGGGGCTACGGGGCAAGCAGGCCGACCGTATTGGTGTTATCGTCGGTGAAGTAGACATTCAGGTGGCCGCTGCCGTCCTCGACCGCTGCCAGTCCGAAGAGACCAGAATTCGCCCCCGTGGCGGGGTTGACGACGGCGGGGTCAACGGTCTTTGTTCCCACAAGATGTCCGCTCCTTGTGATCTCGACGAGATTGTTGTCTTTTTGGTTGGCGATAATCAGGTCACCGTTCAACGGGTTCAGTGTCATGCCGCCCGGCTGATTGAGCGCACCATCTTTGTAGATCACCGTGCCGGTGCTCTGGCTAGTGGCAGTGGTGCTGTTAGGGATCGCGATAATGCTGTTGGTCGTTCCCTCCGCGATATACAGCATGTCGTCTGCCGTGTGAACCAGACCCAGGGGACCGACCGGCGTCCCGCCGGGGCTGGTGGGTGTGTAGCCCAAGTTCGGGGTGATCTGGTCGAACGTAAAGGTCGGCGCACCACCGGCGGCTGCCGCGGGGATGATGTTGATTCGCGCCACTGTGCCGTTGGTGATGTTGACGGTGAAGAAGGCCGACTTGCCGCCAAAGCCGCCATTGTAGGCCTGTCCCCAGCCCCCAACAACTTTCGGATCGGTAAAGGTTGCGAAGACGACGCCGCTGGGCTTGACGATCTGGACATTGCCGTCGGAGCCGTTTCCGGCTGCGCCGTAGTTTGCGATCCACAGGTTGCCGTTGGGTGCAAAGGCGAGGGCAACAGGCCCGGCGGTCGTCACCGTGCCGCCGGCCCCTGTGACAGCGTTCGCTTCAGAATAAACGCGAACGGCAGCGCCACCACGGAGGGCCTCGAATGTGGTCCCCTGGCCGGTCGCGCCGAAGTTGCCGACAACGAGGTCGCCGGGCTGGACATGAGCAGGAACCCCATCGCCGGTGAAGGTCGCCGGCGCGACCGCGAGGGCATACGGATTATTGTCGCCGTTTGCCGTGTCCACGGTGCTGGCGACCTGGGTGATATGGGCGAGGCTTGCGATCGTATTAACCGGGCTTCCCGAAGAGCTGTGATGGCTGCCGCCGCCGCATCCGGCGAGGGTCACCGCCGCCCCGGCGAGCGCGATGAGTGTGATTGATTGAC
>JANOOM010000597.1:0-14274 GCA_031421335.1 Armatimonadota bacterium | reverse complement strand
CGTCGCCTCGGCCCTTATCGAACTGGGGGACTACGCGGCGGCGTCGGGCACGGTCCAGGTCGTGCTGGAAACGCATGATGCGTTCTCGACCGGCGTACAGGCGGCGGAGGTGCTGGAGCAGGCGCCTCACCCGCGTGTCCGGGCGCTCTGGGATTTGCACCATCCGTTCCGGCAGGGGGAAGCGCCCGAGGAAACTTTCCGGGCGCTTGGCCCGTATCTGGAGCAGGCGCATGTGAAAGACAGCGAGCCGGGCGGGACGTACTGCCTGCTCGGCGAGGGCGACATCCCGGTCCTCGCGATGCTGCGCCTGCTGAAAAGCGGTGGCTACGATGGCTGGCTCAACCTAGAATGGGAGAAGCGCTGGATACGCGGCCTCGCCGACCCCGCTGTCGCTTTCCCGCAGTACGTTGCCCGCCTGCGCGAATATCTTGATGAACTGTGCTTAGAAAGACCGGCATGATACGACACCGACAGGGCGGACCCAGAGCATTTACGCTCATTGAACTTCTGGTCGTCATCAGCATCATCGCGCTGCTGACGGCGATCCTGCTCCCCGTTTTCTTCTCCGTCCGGGGGCGAGCGCGTCAGACCGTCTGCACCTCCAACCTGCGCCAGATCGGCATGGCAATGAGTATGTACGCCGACGAGGCTGATGACCTGTACCCTGCCGGCACGGACCCCTCGGACCAGTATGCCCACCCCGACATCTGGACCGGCTCGCCTTACCAGGCGCAGGTCCACCAGATGCCATTCCTGCATGACATCCTCACGCCCTACATCAGGAACAAGGATCTGTGGCACTGTCCCTCCGACGGAGGCTATTCGGGCCTGGATATCAGCACCTATGCCGGCGGTTATCCTATCCCGATTGACGCGACGCCCACCGCTTTCGGGAAGTACGGGACTTCTTACCTTTATCGCACCGAGATCGCCCTGCTCGGGACGAAATACGGCTCCCTGGTCGCCTACGACAGCACCAACACCCCGCACGAGAACGCTGAAGTGAATGTGCTGATGGATGGCAACGGCTCCTGGCACGGCGGGGTTTTTGTCAGCCAAAAGCGCTATAATGAGCTGATGGGCGACGGCCATGTCGTCAACCAGAACATCGCGCAATTCGGGCAGACCTGGCGCCTCCAGCTCAGGCACCAGTAATCATGGCCGTCGCCGTCTATGCCGCCCGCTGGGTGCTGCCTGTTGATGCCGCGCCCATTGAGGACGGGGAAGTCGTCATCGAGGACGGCGTGATCGCCGCCGTCCGGTCGGCCCGGACACCTGCGAGTGGGCGCCGGGACCTGGGCGAAGCCGTCCTCATGCCGGGCCTGGTCAACGCCCACAGCCACCTCGAATACACCGCCCTGCGCGGCTTCCTTGAAGATGTCCCCTTTTTCCCCTGGATACGCGCGCTGACGGCCGCCAAAGCCGCGCTGAAGCCCGAGGACTGGCTTTGGTCGGCCCGGCTTGGGGCGATGGAGTGCCTCGCCGCGGGCGTCACGACATTGGGCGACAACACCGACGCCGGGGTCACAATGCGCGTGCTGACCGAAACCGGCCTGCGCGGGACCGTCTACCAAGAGCTGTTCGGCATTGACCACCGCGAGCCGGTGGCGCCAATCTTGGAGAGCCTGCGGGTGAAGATCGCGGCGCATCGGCGTCTTGCCTCGGGCCGGGTCTCGGTCGGCGTCTCACCACACGCGCTTTACACCATCCGCCCAGCCCTATTCGCGGCCCTCGATGAGTACGTCGCCGGGGAAGGACTGCCGACAAGTCTCCATATCGCCGAGTCGGGTTCGGAGAGCGCCCTGACCGAGCGTGGGGAAGGCCCGTTCGCCGAGATGTACACGCGGCGCGGCATCACCTGGGAGGCTCCCCGGATGACCCCAACGCGCTATGCCGCCGACCTGGGCGCGCTGGGGCCGAGCACGCTGGCCGTTCACTGCGTTCACCAGACGCTGGCGGACATTGCCCTGCTGGCGACGACGGGTGCAGCCGTCATCCACTGCCCCAAGAGCAACGCCAAGCTGGGGGCCGGCGTCGCGCCCCTGGCGGCCTGGCTGCGGACGCCCGGCCTCCGGCTGGGCCTGGGCACGGACAGCGCCGTTTCCAACAACACTTTAGACTTGTTCGAGGAAATGCGCTTTGCTCTGCTGATGCAGCGGGCCGCGACGCAGGAAGTCGAAGCCGTGACCGCCCGCGATGTCGCCCGCATGGCGACGTTGGGCGGAGCGGAGGCAATGGGCCTGTCACACCTGATTGGCTCCCTGACACCCGGCAAGCGGGCCGATCTGATCGCCGTCCGCCTGGACCGGCCCCATGCCGTCCCAGCCACAGATCCCTATTCTGCCCTCGTCTACACGGCCCGCGCCGACGATGTCCTCTTCACCCTCTGCGACGGCGAAGTTCTCTACGACAACGGCGTTTGGCCGACGCTGGACCCGGCCGCCGTCCTGACCGGGGCGCGGCAGGCGCGGGCCAAACTCCCTCGCCCATGACAAAATCCGCGCAGGGGAACTAAGCCCCGGCGCCGAACTTAAGCCGCGTATGGCGACGAAAACCAAGGTATCACACGGTGACGGCGAGAGGGCGGAGAAGTCCGGCGGGCGGGGCGGGGATGGGATGACCGGCCTGGTCACTTTCCTCGTCGGCATACTCATTGCCGCTTATCTCTTCTTCACGAACCCCGATGACAAGTCCCCCGAGGGCTACTGGTTCATCAACACCGGCCTGTGCCTCTGGGCGCCCCTGGTCGTCATCCTGCTGGTGCTGAAGTCCGAGCCGAGCCAGTTTGGCCTGACGCGCGGGGACCGGCGGCTCGGCCTGAAGTGGACCGGGATCGCCTGGGGCGTCATGGTATTGCTGCTGGCCGTTGCCGTCAACATCCCCTCCCTGCACGCGCAGTTCCAGCAGCAATACCTCTACGGTCGCCTCAGCCGCTATTTGTCGGGCGTCGGGCCGGTCTTTTCGAATCAGCACGTCAACCTAAAAGCTTTGCTCTACTACGAGCTGGCGATGGGCTTTTATATGTTCTGCTGGGAGTTTTTCTTCCGAGGCTTCTTACTGTTCGGCCTGCAAAAGAGCCGGCTAGGATCGGTGGGCGCGGTCATCGTACAGGCCCTGCTCTTCGCCCTGCTGCACTGGTCTTACGTCCCCGGCGCTTCCAAGCCACCCGTCGAGGTCCTCAGCGCCCTGCCCGGCGGGCTGATCCTCGGCGTCCTCGCCCTCCGCACCCGCTCCTTCGTTTACGGCTTCCTCGCGCACTGGGCGATCTCGCTGACACTCGACCTTATTCTACTTGCCCCGTTTGTTTTCCACCGTTTTGGGTAAATATGCCTAAGCCCCACCCTTTGCCCATCATTTTTCAGGAGAAGACCCATTCATGGAGACCATGCGGATAGAAACCAGTCTGCGCCACCTCGACGGCATCCCCGTATTAGATGTCACCGGTGAGATAGACATTTACACCACCCCGCAGTTCAAAGAAGCGGTCAGCGCGGCTATTGACGAAAATAAGCCCGCGATCATCATTAACATGACGCAGGTGACGTACATGGATAGCAGCGGGTTCGGCACTCTGTTGTCCGCCACCAAGCGCCTGCGGCCCCTCGACGGCGCGCTGTATCTGACCGGCTGCAACGAGTCCATCCAGCGCATGCTCCAGATCACCCGCTTGAACACGATCTTCGGCGTTTACGGCACGGAAGACGAAGCACTCGCCGCCGCGAAGGCCGGCCCGTCAAGCACGGCGGCAACGGCGGTTTAGCCGGGTCAGAGCGGCGGTCGTGATGGCCGCCGCCCCGCCGAGTGCAAGGCACAGCGCATACAGGCCGACCTGAAACGCCTCCGGCTCATAACGCATTTCCAGGGGATTGTTCATTGCGTTGAGGCGTTGCTGTTGCGGGGTGAGTGTCATCGTGCGGAACACGTCAGGCCCCCGCGTTAGAGCAACCGCCGTGTCATAGTAACGCGCGTGCCAGCCGGGATACCACTGGTCGGCGATTATCGCTTGCTGGGGCAAGACATCATCGTTTTGTATGTTGATCCGCGTCGGTGACAACGTGAACGCCTTCACCTTCTTCCCCGCCTCATCTCGCACACGCGGCAGTGCCCCCTTATCCTCGTAAACGTAACCTCCTCCATCCTGAAACACTGGTGCCGCTCCTCGCAGCGTTTCCCGCGTCACTATGAAACGCGCTCCTGCTTCTCGCGCCTGCTGCGACCCGACCCCATAGGTAAACACCATATTCCCGTTCTCCGGTGGGGCAGGGGAACCGCCGTCCAGCGCGATGGCGAACTGAAAATACTGGCCGGTCAGCAGCGAGTCGTAGCCCTGCACATCGTCAAGTCCGTAGACCGTCGCCATGTTCGGGGGCAGGATGACGGGCGGCGGCTTGAACGGATCGTCGTAGTTCCAGCGGCGGTTGACCGGCATGACCCGGCCTTCGCCTTGGTGCTTCTGCAAGAAAGCGATGAGGGGCGTCATGGGGTACACGTTCTGCGATGCGGTCGTCCGGTTGAAGCCATAGCCCGCCGCCAGAAGGTCGGCACCGACCAGAGCGACTAGGGCAGCGCCCAGAACGGGCGTCTGGACACTGCCACGGCGCCACAGCCACACGGCCGCCGCTGTCCCGAGCAGCAGCCCCAGCGGAAGGCGCCACAGGTCAGCCTCGGCCGCAAGGTTGGCCGCGAGCGCTCCCACCGGGGAGTTACCGCCGATCCAGATGATGGTGTAGGTGAGCGTCAGCAGGAACAGGGCCACGGACGCCGCCGCGCCCAAGCCAAGCGCCCGCCATTGTGCCTTCAACACGGCCTGTGCCCCCATCGCTGCCAGCACAGACACGCAGAAGGACCACAAGACGAGAATGCGGCCCGGTGAGCCGGTCTGCGCGAAGCCAGGCAACCCAAAGAAGGGCAGAGCGTTCAGCGGTGTCCCCAGTGCCAGCAGAAGCGAGAAAGCGGCGGCGAGGGCGAAGAACCGGGTCGCTGCTGTCTTGCGCCACATCGCGGCGATGCCGGTGAATGCCAGCAGCAGAGTCAGGACGCCGCCGTAGCAAGCATTTTCCATATAAGCGCCCGGCCCGCCGTTCGTCGGAACGCCCCAGTAAGTCCCGCGTGTCGGGCTGCCGAAGAAGCCGGGCAGAAACAGCGTGACCAAGTGGACCGGCGGTAAGGCCAGGCGGACATAGCCCTGATAGGCAGCCAAGGTCGGCACCCCGCCCGCCCGATGCGAGACGCGGGCCAGTTCGATAGCCGGTAAAAGCTGCGGAGCGGCCATGCCGAATGCAAGGACGACGGCAAGCGCGGCGCAACCCAGCAAGGCCGGCCACTGCGTCTTGACGCTGTGCAGGATGCGGAACACCGCCCAGGCCGTGATCAGCCCAAAACAGTAGAGGGCGATCTGGAGATGGCCCGCCAGCAGCATCAGCCCGAGGCACAACCCCAGTGGCACGGCGCGCGCCGGCGTGGGCCGCGCCGCCGCCCGGTCTACAAGTATCAAAGCGAGGGGCAGCCAGGCCGAAACGCACAGGAAGGTCGGCAGGGCGAGCCAGGCCACCTGCCAGTGACAAAGCTGCCAGGCGACCGCCCCGACAAGCGAAGAAGCCCGGCCCAGGCTAAAAGCGGGGGAACGCAGGAGCAGATAAGCGAAAACGCCGGTCAGGAACAAGTGGAGAAGCACGCTGATGCCGAAAGCTTGGGCGACGGGCAGGAGGCAGAACAAGAGATTGGGCGGGTAGAAAACGGCGGACTGGGAGTTCGCCACGAACGGCGTCCCGCAGAACTGGTGCGGGTTCCACAGCGGAAGATAGCCGGAACGCAGCGTCTCGGAGGCGAACAAGCGCCACGGGTAGAACTCGGCGATGCCGTCCCACATCAGCGGATTCCAGGGGACGATAGAGGCGGGGTCGGCAGTGCGCCAGGGAGCCACGTCGCGCAGCATGTCTGCGGGCAGGAATACCTCCCCATGGACCACGACCGGCCACAAGAGCAGGCAAGGACCAAGGAGAAGCGCGAGGAAGGGGAGGAGGCGGTTGAGCCTATTCATCACGGATGATCACTGCAAGTAGGTGAGGTTGCGCCGGGCCACATCGTTGCCCTGGTCCTGGGCGAGAACTCGGGCGAACTCGGCTTTGGCCTCATCATACATGCCGAGCATCGTGTAGGTCAGCGCGAGATCGTTCCGGGACAGTGTGTTGGCGGGGTCGAGGGATGTCGCCTGTTCCAGCTCGGCCAACGACTTCTCAAAGTCGCCGATGAAGCCCAGCACCAGGCCAAGTTGATGGTGGGCCTCGGCATGGTCGGCGTTCTCCACGAGGAGGTGGCTGAACTCGGCCATGGCCTCATCATAGCGACCCTCAAGCTTGTAAGCGACGCCTCGTTCCAGCCGCTCCTCCTGCAATCCCATCACCTTCTCCTCATTCCAGCGCCTGCCCGACAGTCGCACGCGCGCCGCGCGCCCAAGCGTCCGCCGCCATGCGGCCCTTGCTTTCCGGCTGCACTTCGAGCAGGCGTAACGCCCCCTTGCTTGTATGAACGAGTATACCACCTGCCCCGACGTTTTCAATCGTTCCCGCCGCTCCGGCCCCCGACTCGGTGGCGTCCACGACCTCGGCGCGCCAGACCTTCAAGCGCTTGCCCTGCCAGGCCGTATACGCGCCCGGTTTGGGGGTGACGCCCCGCACCAAATTGTGCAGGTCAAGGGCGGGGCGCTCCCAGTCCAGACGCCCCGCGTCCGGCGGCAGAGAGGGGGACAGAGTCACGCCGGCCTCGTCCTGCACAATGCGCGGGCAGTCGCCACGCGCCAGTGCGTCCAGCGTTTGCATCAGCAGGTTCGCCCCGATCTCGGCGAGTCGCGGCTCCAGTTCCCCGAGGTCAGCGATGTCGGTCAGGGGGAGGGTGGCCTGGAGGAGAATGTCGCCGGTATCCAGTCCGGCGTCCATCATCATGGTGGTCACGCCTGTCTCGGCGTCACCCGCCATCAGCGCGTACTGCATGGGGGCCGCGCCGCGCCAGCGCGGCAGCAGGGAGCCGTGGACGTTGATGCATCCCAGGGTGGGGATGTCCAGGACGCGCTGCGGGATGATCTGGCCGAACGCGGCCACGACGATGACCTCGGGCGCCATGTCGCGGACGGTCTGAGCAAAGTCCTTAGCGCGCACCTTTTCGGGCTGGAGCAGGGGCAGGCCCGCCGCCAGCGCGGCCCCCTTGACCGGCGACATAGACAGCCGACCGCCCCGCCCCGAGGGCCGGTCCGGCTGGGTCACGACGGCCAGAATATCATGGGCCGGCGAGGCGGCCAGCTTGTGCAGGGTGGGAAGGGCGAACGGCGACGTTCCCATAAACAAAAGGCGCATCTTGTCCTAGAATCTACTCACGGGTCTGCGGCGCCGTGCCGTTGGCTTCCTCAGCGTCTTCTTCTTCCGCCGTGACCCAGTGCAGATCGGTCGGGTTGCGGTCAATGAAGAGGATGCCGTCGAGGTGGTCGTTTTCGTGCTGGATGACCCGCGCGCCCAGCCCTTCACAGCGGATACGCACGGGCTTGCCGAACTGGTCCATCCCCTTGACGACGACCTCGTTCGCCCGCACCACGTCACCCTGCAAGCCGGGGATGGAAAGGCAGCCTTCGATGCCGACCTGCTCCCCCTTGCGGCCCAATATCTTCGGGTTGATGATCGCCTGGAAGCCGTCCCCAGCGTCATAGACGAAGATCCTTTGCAGGATGCCAAGCTGCGGCGCAGCCAGGCCGACCCCATTGGCGGCGCGCATGATGCGCTCCATGTGCGCCACCAGCTCCACCACATCTTCGTTGACATTCAAAACAGGCTTGGACCTCTGCCGAAGCAGGTGTACTCCTTGTGCCTCATCATACTTGACGATCGGATCGTCCTTGCGGATCAGGTCCGTCAGCCTTGCCGCGGCTTTCGCCATCGCGTTTTCTCCCCCGTCCGTCATTGCCATTTATTATAGCATGGAGAGTGGGTCCATGTCCAGCGACAGGCCCGAGCGCTCCACAGTCGTCATCTCCGCGAGCGCCGTCCGCAGCAGCTTCAGCAGCGTTTCTTTGGCGGGCGCGCGCAGGGCCAGATGCCAGCGGTAGCGCCCGCGCAAGCGCGACAACGGGCAGGCGACCGGGCCGAGCAGCTTGACGGCCGGATCATCCCCCAGATATGCCCGCAAGACGTTCGCCATGCGGTAGCCGCGCTTGCGCGCCTCGTCCTCCGACTCGTCCGTGAAGACCAGGTTCGCCATATGTGCGAAGGGCGGATAGCCCAGCTCCTGCCGCTCTCCGATGGCCTGCGCGTAAAAGCCCAGATAATCATGCCGGGCGGCGAACAACACGCTTTCGTGGTCGGGCGAGAACGTCTGCACGATTACCCGCCCTGGAACTTTGCCACGCCCGGCCCGGCCCGCAACCTGCGTCAGAAGCTGAAAAGCACGCTCCGGGGCGCGGAAGTCCGGGATGTTCAAGGCCGTGTCCGCGCTGACCACGCCCACCAGCGTGACGTTAGGGAAGTCCAGCCCCTTCGCCACCATCTGGGTGCCGATGAGGATGTCCGCCTCGCCGCGCTTGAACGCCCGCAATGTCTCGGCATGCGCGCCCTTGCGCGACATCGTATCCCGGTCCATCCGGAGTGTGCGAGCCGAAGGGAACTGCTGGCGGACGGCGTTCTCCACCTTCTCGGTGCCGACCCCGAACGGGCGCAGGCGCAAGCCCCGGCAAGTCGGGCAGGTGTCGGGGACGTGCCGCCGGAAGTCGCAGTGGTGGCACTGAAGGAAGCGGCCCGCGTGGTGATAAGTCAGCGACACGTCGCAGTTCGGGCAGTGGAAGGTGAACCCGCAGTCCCGGCAGAGCAGGAACGAGGCGAACCCGCGCCGGTTGAGGAACAAGATGGACTGCTCGCGCCGCTCCAGGCAGCAGCCGATGGCGGCGGCTAGATCCGCGCCGAAGACCGACCGGGGGGGCGGCTCGGGGCGCTCCTGCTTCCCATCCGCCGTCTTGATGGCCGGAACGGGCGCCGCTTTCATTTCTTCGCGCAGGTCCACCACAGACACCGGCGGCAGGGGGCGGCTATCAATGCGCTCGGCCAAGGTGATCAGCCCGTACTCGCCCGCCTGGGCCAGATAAAAGCTTTCCAAAGACGGCGTCGCGCTGCCCAAAATCACCGTCGCGCCCGTCTGCGCCGCCCGGAACTGGGCCGCCTCCCGCGCGTGGTAGCGCGGGTTCGAGTCCTGTTTGTAAGAGCCGTCGTGCTCCTCGTCCAGCACCATCAGCCCTAGATGCGGGACGGGCGCGAAGACCGCCGAGCGCGCCCCAACGACCACGCGCGCTTCGCCCGATTGTATGCGCCGCCACTCATCGTGCCGCTCGCCCAACGACAAGGCCGAGTGCAGCACGGCCACTTCGTCGGCCCCGAAGCGCGCTTTGAACAGGTCCAGTACCTGCGCGGTCAGCCCGATCTCCGGCAGCAAAATCAGGGCGTTCCGCCCCAGAGCCAGAGTCCGTGCGACGGCGTCCAGATAGACCTCCGTCTTACCCGAGCCGGTGACGCCGTGCAGCAGCAATGTCCGTCCGTCTTGCGCCTGAAGGCACCGCCCGATCTCAGCCGTCGCCCGCGCCTGGGCGTCGGTCAGCGGCGGCGCGTCTCCCGCCACGAAGCCGAAGAACTGGAACGGGTCGCGCCGGCTCGGCACTTCGGCGTACCGTGCCAGGCCTTTCTCCCCCAGAGCCTTCGCCGCTGCCCCCGCACTCGCCCCCACGGCTAGCCCCGAAGACGGCATCTTCGCGGCCCGGCCTTCTTCTTCCGCTGTTACCAGGGCGCGCAGCAGCCGCGCCTGACGCGCCGCGCCGGTCCGCTCCAGCCGGGCGGCTTCTTCGCCGGCCACGTCCGCGTCCACGGCCAGCCGCAGCAGGCGCACCATCTTGCGCCGGGCGGGGGGCAGCTTGACCGACCGCTCTTCAGTAACGATGCCCTTCTTCCGCAGCTCCGCCAGGGCCGGGCCGGGCTTCGCCAGCCCCAAAGCTTTCGCCAGCTTCGCCGGCTCCGCCGCCCCGCCCAACGCCGCCAGGGCCGCCGCCATGTCTTTCTGAGAGGGGGCGCGCGACCCGGCCAGGCGCTCTTCCCAGTCTTCGGCCAGCGACAGCGTCGTCTTGATCTGCGACGACATCACATCCGGTACGATCAAGCGTAGGGCGTCCCGCAGGTCGCACAGCGTCTGCTCCGCCACCCAGCGCGCCAGGGCCAAGAGGGGACCGTCGAAGCCCGGCGCGTTCTCGATGCGCGCCGCGACCGGCTTGATCTTCGCCGCCATCTCCGGCGGACACTCGTCCTTCAGCGCGACGACGTAGCCCACCGCCGCCTGTGCCCCGAACGGCACGACCACGGCCGCCCCGACCGCGAGCGGCAGGGCAGGGGGGACGGCATAGGTGAGCGGCTGCGGCAGCCCGGCCACGTCAATCTGAACGATGATGTCGGCGTACATGGAAGTTTATTATACACCCGTTGGTGCGACTCCTGAGCAGGGGTTTGGAAGAGGGTGGGGACGATCAAGACGAGTGACTGAAATCACTCGCTGATTGGGACCTGTCCAGGGGACAGAAGAGGGGAACGGAAAGGGAAGCGGCATCATCCTGTTTTCGCGTCCCTTGGACGCTTCTAGAGGGAGCGAGTGATTTCAATCACTCGTCTTTCTGGTGGCATCAGCCCTCTCCGCCCTCTCCGCCCTCTCCGCGAGGCGGGCCTGCAAGCGCGCACAGAACTCGGCGCTGGACAGTTGATGCGCCTCACGATGTCCTCCGGCGCCGCCCCGCTGTTGTAGGCGTAGATTACCGAGTCTAGTGAGACCTGCGCCCCGCGCACGCGCGGCTGATCTTGGAGGCCGGCACGGCGATGTGTCCCTCGCCCGCATCCCCGGCTCCCCTCTGCTCGACAAGAGCGCCTGCCAGTCTTGGGACGGCCATGGGTGGCAAGTCGGCGATGAGGCGGCGGCCGTGCCCGTCGCCCTCACCGGCCCGTGGTCCGGCCCGAGGGTGCTGGTCGCGGGCGCGGACTACCCCGCCCTCTACGGCGGTTTTATTGACCCGTTGCACAACGACGGCAGGGACCTCTACTTTACGCTCTCGCAGTGGGGGCCGTATAACGTGTTCTGGATGCACACCACCTTGAAATCGGAGACGGGCCACCTGTGAAGGTTTGACAAACGGCCGGCCGTTCGGCTATACTGTTCCACTCTTTGGTATGGAGAAGCAACGTGGCAAACATCAACAACTCTCAAGGCTCTGCGGTGAGCGACATCTGGAAGAAGCGGCACACGGCCGCGCACGTCATGGCGCAGGCGGTGCTGGAAAAGTTCCCTGACGCAAAGCTCGCCATCGGCCCGCCGATCGAGGACGGCTTTTACTATGACTTCGACCTGCCTCGGCCGCTGACGCCCGAGGATCTAGTCGAGATCGAGTCGCGCATGAAGCGCATCCGGCGGGAAGACCTGCCCCTGACGCGCGCTGAAAAGCCGCGCGAGGAAGCGACCGCCTTTGAGGAAGCGCGCGGGCAGTCCTACAAAGTCGAGCTGATCCGTGACCTGCCCGAAGGTGAGACGATCTCGTTCTACACGCAAGGGCCGTTCACCGACCTGTGCCGCGGCCCGCACGTCGAGAGTACCGGCCAGATCGGCGTTTTCAAGCTCGACCACACGGCCGGCGCCTACTGGCGCGGCGACGAGAAGCGCCCCCAGCTCCAGCGCATCTACGGAGTCCTGTTCGACACGCAGGAAGACCTGGACGCTTACTACGTCCGGCTGGAAGAAGCTAAGAAGCGCGACCACCGCGTCCTCGGCAAGCAGCTCGGCTTGTTCGCCTTCAGCGAGGACATCGGCCCCGGCATCCCCCTGTTCCTGCCCAAAGGCGAGGCTATCCGGCACGCGATGGAAACCTACGTCCGCGACTTGCAGACGAAGTACGGCTACCAGCACGTCTGGACAGGGCACATCGCCAAAGAAGAGCTTTACCGCAAGTCGGGCCATCTGGATAACTACGGCGACAAGGTAGCCGGCGGCATGTTCCCGCCGATGGTGGACCCCAGCGGCGATCGGATGCGCTTGAAGCCGATGAACTGCCCGTCACACATGACGCTTTTCAACACGCAGATGCATTCGTACCGCGACCTCCCCTTGCGCTACGCCGAGTTCGCGACGCTGTACCGCTACGAAAAGAGCGGCGAGCTGAACGGGCTGACCCGCGTCCGGTCCCTGACCCAGGACGACTGCCACATCTTCTGCACGCCCGAGCAGATCGAGAGCGAGTTCACGCTGGCTTTGGAGTTGATTCGGGAGACCTTGCAGCGCTACGGGTTCACCGACTACTACGTCCGGCTGTCCCTGCGCGATGGCGATCCCGAAAGCAAGTTCGTCCGGGACGACGAGAAATGGAACCTTGCTGAGAACGCCCTGCGGTCCGCCTTGGACGCGAACAAGGTGGAATATGTCGAGGCCAGCGGCGAGGCCGCCTTCTACGGCCCCAAAGCCGACTTCCTGACGCGCGATGTGTTGGGCCGCGAGTGGCAGATTTCCACCATTCAGGTGGACTTCATCCAGCCCGCTCGGCTCGGCTGCTCCTACATCGGCGAGGACAGCCACCCGCACACGCCGGTCGTCCTGCACCGTGCCGTGACGGGGTCCACTGAGCGGTTCCTGGGGATCTTGATCGAGCAGTACGCGGGAGCGTTCCCCTTATGGCTCGCGCCGGTGCAGGCGGTCCTCCTACCCATCGCCGACCGGCACAAAGAATACGCGGATCTTGTCAAAACGAACCTCGTCGCGGCGGGCTTCCGCGTCGAGATGGACGGGCGCAACGAGAAGGTCGGCAAGAAGATCGCTGAGGCTGAATCCCAGAAGGTCCCGTATATGCTCGTCGTCGGCGACCGGGACATGAACGCGGGCAACGTCTCAGTCCGGCAGCGCGGCGGCACGGACCTCGGCGCACTCAGCCAGGAGGATTTCCTGAGCCGCCTGCGCGAAGAAACGAAAGCGTGAGCCTGTGTCGGCGCTGGAACACCGTAGCGAATACTTCTCCGGCCGGGTGTTCCGAATGTCCGGCGGGTCGAACGCGCACAGCCTGATTGGGGGCAATGTCCACGCCCTCCTCTGGTCGCAGCTCAGGAAAAAGCCTTGCCTGACTTTCAACAGTGACATGGTAGAGAATCCTATCGTTCTGGTAGAAGTGCTGTCGCCGACGACGGAAGCTTACGACCGGGGCGAGAAGTTTGTCCACTATCAAGGACTGCCTTCTCTGAGCGACTATCTGATTATCTCGCAGGAGACGATGCGCGTGGAGCAGTATGTGCGCCAAAATGACGATCAGTGGCTGCTATCCGTGCATTCAGGCCCGGAGGCATCGGTCAGACTGGTTTCCGCCGAATGCACTCTGCTCGTGGCAGAGATTTACGAGAGGGTGGAAGTCAGTCCGGAAAGAAATGCCCCAACGCTCCGCATCGTCCGGCAATAAGCATTGACATTCTTGCGCCGGATGCGCTACAATATGGCTCGTTCGGTGTCGGCCCACGCACACCGACTTTTTCCAGTGGGTGAGGACCTAAAACATCAACAGCAGAGACTTTCGCAGAGACCCGCGCGAGCCACGGGTCAACATGAACGAGCGGATCCGCGCCCGCGAGATTCGCGTCATTGACGACGATGGTGGCCAGCTTGGCATCATGACGCCGCGCGATGCCCTGATCATTGCCCGCGAGCGCGGGATTGACCTGATCGAAGTGGCCCCGCAGGCCCAGCCGCCAGTCTGCAAGATCATGGACTACGGCAAGTACAAGTACGAGCAGGCCAAAAAGGAAAAAGAGTCCGCTAAGAAGCACAAGCAGAGCGAACTCAAGGACATCCGGCTTGACCCGCGCTACGGTATGCTGTCGGAACACGATCTGCAAACCAAGGTCAACCACGCGCGCAAGTTCCTGGAAGACGGCGACAAGGTCAAAGTCACTTTCCGTTTTATCGGCGGCCAGATACGGCACCCGGAAGTCGGACGTGGACAGCTTGACACGTTCCTTTCGCGAGTCGCCGACGTCGCTCAGATCGAGAAGCCACCGGCCATGGAGGGGCGCACCATGTATGCCGTCCTGACGCCGAACAAGTCGGGCGGCACTCCGGCCCAGAAGCCCGCCGCACCCAAGCCGGCAGCAGCGCCGAAGCCGGCTGCGCCGGTCGCTGTTGCGCCGGTCGCTGTTGCGCCGGTCGCTGTTGCGCCGGTCGCTGTTGCGCCGGTCGCTGTTGCGC
>JANOOM010000596.1:0-2918 GCA_031421335.1 Armatimonadota bacterium | reverse complement strand
AGTGGCGCTTTTTGCGGCCCGCCGAGTGAGGCCGAGAGTCAGGGCGAGAGCAGTGTTCACTTATCGCCGTAGGTCAACATATTCCATATTCACAAAATCAAGCAAGGAGACTGCTTGCCTTTAGGCAGCAGAGGAATTGCTTCCTGTCTGCCGAAGGCTCTGTTCCTTGTCCTTTCTGTGTGTTGACATTACGTTGAAATTGCGGTACACTATCAGTATAGTGAAACTTACCGCGCAAGTGAAACTGCTCGTATCGCCCGAACAGTCGGATGCCTTGAAGCGCACCATGCAGGCCGCGAACGCTGTTTGCGACAGCATCAGCGCATGGGCCTGGGAGAACCAAACCTTCGGCCAGTACCCCCTTCACAAAGGACAGTACGCGGCTCAGAGGGCTGAGTCGGGTTTGACCGCTCAGGTTATTGTTCGCGCTATCGGCAAAGTCGCGGACTCCTACAAACTGGACAAGCGCACCCTTCGCACCTTTCAGCCATTGGGCGCGGTTGCCTATGATGACCGTATCCTGCGATGGTATGTGGACAAGAATCAAGTTTCTATCTGGTCGGTTGACGGCAGGCTCAAATTGCCTTTTGTCTGCGGCGAGTACCAGCGCGGACTTCTCGCTTTTCAGCAGGGCGAAAGTGACCTTGCTTTTGTGGGCGGGAACTTCTACTTGATGGCGACAATCAGCATCCCTGACCCGCCCCTGATTGAGACGGACGGCGTTCTCGGTGTTGACCTCGGTATTGTACAGAGTGCCACGGACAGTGAAGCCCGCTCCTATTCGGGTGAAGCCGTCAAAGACTGCCGCCGCCGCGCCCGCGCCCACCGCGCTGGCCTGCAAAAGACAGGGACGAAACGGGCGCGGCGCACTCTCAAAAAAATGCGGCTGAAAGCCTCTCGTTTCAGTCGTCACACCAACCATGTTATCAGTAAACAACTTGTGCAATCGGCACTTTCCTCGCGCAAGGCACTGAGTCTTGAAAACCTTTCGGGTATTCGAGAACGCAGCCTCGGCTTTAGCCGCGAGAGGAGATGGCAAATGGGGAATTGGGCCTTCTTTCAATTGGGCAGTTTTGTGATTTACAAGGCAAAGGAGGCGGGGATAGCCGTTTACTTTGTTGAGCCTAGAAACACGAGCCAAACGTGTTCCGCGTGTGGTCACTGTGATAAAGCCAATCGTAAGAGCCAATCGAGTTTCCTCTGTCTTCAATGTGGTTTCCAGACCAATGCGGATTACAATGCCGCAAGGAATATCGCCTGCAAAGGGCTGGAAACACGGGCGAATGTAAGAGCGCCTAAAGTCGCGCACGCCTAGCGTGTAGTGGCAAAGCCGCCTCCTTTAGGGGGCGGTTACTTACAGCGGCTAATACCCCTCCCCCAAGAACGGATGCCGCCGCGCAGGAGCTGCAGGCGGCGGTGGAAAGAGGGTGGCAGCAAAAGTTGGTCGGCAGTAAGGTTATGATGCCGCCGCCAGCCCCGACACATCCGTGACAACTCCTGCCGGAGTACAGCCGGAGATCGTCGCCCGGTTCGACGACCAGTTCCACCGCTCCCTCCGAAATATCGCCGACAGACTGGACAGGAGTGATCAATGCCAGACGCTTCAGAAATGAGCCGCCGCCGGTTCCTGAAAAAAGCAGGGGTCCTGGGCGTGGGCCTGACGCTCGGATCGCATCTCCCAGCACAGGGCGCGCCGCTGCCGACCCCGGAGCCGGCCGGCCCGACCTTCGCCCTGAAGTTCGATGCCGGGGCCATCGTCAGCCTGCGCCGCGTGTCGGACCGCTTCGACACGGATTACGTCCGGCCCAGCCACCGTTTGGGCGATGTCGTTGTCACCTACCGGCACCCCGGCGGCCCTTGGCTGACTGTCGAAACGGCGTCACCGAAGTCTGTCCGCACCTCTGTGCTGAGCGCTGACGGTCGGCAGTACACCGTCACCTATCAGGTTCAGAATGACCAGAAGCCCGCGCTTTCCCTGCAGCTGCGCTTTGATGTCCGTGACGGGGCCGTCGTGTGGACGATGACCCTGCACAACACCAGCGGCCAGCCCCTGGAAGTCGGCGATCTGGCGCTGCCGCTGCCGATGAACACGGAGTTTCAGGAGGGAAAGCCGGCGACGGCCAATGTCCTCAAACACAGCTTCGTCTCCGGCCACGGATCCTACCTCTTCTGGATGCGGAGCAACAGCGTCGGGCCGTATCTTGCCCTGACGCCGCTGGACGGCACGCCGCTCGAATACTGGGACACGCAGGGCGGTTACCGCGTGTTCATCCACTCGGCGGTGGCGGGCGCGGCGGCGAAAGAACAAGGCTGCCGGTGGCGGCAGCCCCACACGAGCCTCCTGCTGTCCCCCGCCGGGCAGCCCGGCGACACGCGGACCTATGGGTTTAAGCTCGGGTGGGCCGAGAACTATGACGGCGTCCGGCAGCTCCTCGTGCAGGAAGGACTTGTGGATGTCCAGGTAGTGCCCGGCATGACGGTGCCGTCGGACCTGTCGGCCCGATTCGCCCTGCGGACAGACCAGAAGGTTCACGCGGTCGAGGCCGAATTTCCCCAATCAACCCGCATCAAGGCATTAGGCCGGAAGAACGGGATAGCTCTGTACGAGGTCCGGTTTTCCCGGCTCGGCGAAAACCGGCTCACCATCCATTATGGAGCCGACCGCCACGTTTTCCTGGAATTCTTCGCCACGGAACCGCTTGAAACGCTGATCAAGAAGCGGGCGGCGTTCACCGCGCGCCACCAACACCGCGACTCCGCCAAGTGGTACAATGGCCTCCTCGCTGAGTGGAATATGGAAACACGGACGATGCTCGGGCCGGACAACTACGACCGCATCAAAGGCTGGCGCATCTACGAGGTGACCTGCGATGACCCCGGACTGAGCCGTCCGGCCTATTTAGCGGCCAAGAACGCCG
>JANOOM010000595.1:0-1916 GCA_031421335.1 Armatimonadota bacterium | reverse complement strand
GGACGATGGCGGGCGCTTCCACCTGCTGGGCTATGGTTTCGACCCCGCGAACGCCGCCCTGGCCGAGACCCTGACCACTCTGCGCCGCAGCCGGGCCGCCCGCAACGACCTGATGGCCACGCGGATGTCCGAGATGGGCCTGCCGGTCACGATGGACGACGTCCGGGCGGAGGCCGGCGAGGACGCCCTCGTCATCGCCCGCCCCCACTTTGCCCGCGCGCTGATCAAGAAGGGCATCGTCGGGTCAGTCGCCGAGGCATTTGAAAAGTACCTATCTACCGGCAAGCCGCTTTATCTGCCCAAAGAAGTGCTCACGCCGCGCGACGCCATCGCGCTCATTCACGGCGCGGGCGGGGTCGCCGTCATGGCCCACCCCGGCCTGGTCCCACTAGACGAAGCGGCTTTCGACGCCCGCGTGACGAGTCTCGCCCAAAAAGACGGGCTGGACGGCATCGAGGCGTACTACTCCCAGCACTCCCAAGCCGACACCGACCGCTTCCTGGCCCTGGCCACCCGACTCGGCCTACTCGTGACCGGCGGCTCGGACTTCCACGGCACCGTCAAGCCCCACGTCCCCCTGGGCATCGTCTTCGGAGGACGGCCCGCCGCGCCTGCACTGCTGGAGAGCCTGCGGGCGCGGCTCAACGACACCATATTAGAGACAACTGCGGAGGAAACCCATGTCACACATGCTTGACGAGATCCGGCAGCAGCCCGAGGTCGTGCGCCGGATCATCAGCGAGGAGTTCCGCCACGTCGAGGCCCTGGCCGCCGAGATCAAGCGCCGCAAGATCGCTTATGCATATGTCGCCGCCCGCGGCACCTCGGACAACGCCGCTTTGTACGGCAAATATGTTCTAGAGATCCAGCACGGCCTCCCCGTCGCCCTGGCCGCCCCGTCCGTGTTCACGCTCTACGGGGCGATGCCACGCCTGGGCGAGAACGCTTTGGTGCTGGGCATTTCCCAGTCGGGGGCCGCGCCGGACGTGTTGGAAGTGGTCAAGCGGGCGCGTGAGACCGGCGCCTTGACGGCGGCTATCACAAACGATCCCTCGTCCGTGCTGGCCCAGGCCGCCGAGTTTCCGCTGTCCATCGGGGCGGGCGAGGAGTTCAGCGTCGCGGCCACCAAGACATTCGCCGGTTCTTTGGCCCTGCTCGCCCTGCTCTCGACGGCCCTGGACGAGTCGCACCCGGAGCGGCTGACCCAGTTACAGCGGGCCACCGACTCGATGGAAACGGCCCTGGGGCTGGACGATGCCGTCCGGCATCTGGTGGACAAGTATGCCGACATGTCTCAGTGCATCATTCTGGGCCGGGGCTACAACCACGCGACGGCGGCTGAACTGGCCTTGAAGCTGACCGAGACCTGCTCCCTGTCCGCCCAGGCGTATTCGGCCGCAGACTTCCAGCATGGCCCGATCACCCAGATCGTTTCCGGCTTCCCGTGCGTTCTGTTCGCCGCCGACGGCAAGGCGTTCGCGCCCATGGCAAAGCTGGCCGAGACCCTGCGCGCCCAGCACCCGGCCTTGATCTGCTTCGCCCACGATGCGGCCTTTCTGGCGGGCAGCGAGACCGCCGTCCGCATCCCCGCCGTGGCCGAGTGGGTCAGCCCGCTGGTCTACATCATCGCCGGCCAGCTCTTCACCTACTGGCTTTCCGTCAAAAAGGGCATGGACCCGGACAGCCCGCGCGGGCTGTCTAAGGTGACGCTGACGCGGTGAACCCCTCCCGCCTCGTTCCTCGGCACCCTCCCCGAAGCGGAGAGGGTGGGGTGAGAGGGTGGTTGGGAGGTTTTGTGTGAGGAGTGGGGGCGTTTTCGGTTAAGTGAGGCGGGCGGGAACGCACTATCAAGTAGTTACGCATATGTTTCCCGGTATTTTGAGTGTAGTTTTCTTCTCAGGCCGCAACCAAAAACA
>JANOOM010000594.1:0-3016 GCA_031421335.1 Armatimonadota bacterium | reverse complement strand
GTTTCAACCGCCCGCTCCCACCCGCAGCGCCACAGCCGCTCCCTCCAAACCGGGCGCGGACAGGCGCACCGTGACCGTCCCGCTTTCCTCCGTCGCCTGGACATAGCCGAGCAGCTGCCCGTGGAAGCAGCGGCGCGTCGGGGCCTTGTAGTCCTCATGGCTGGCGTGGTCGCCGCTTTCCAACCCCAGCAATCTGGCGGGTCCGTCAACCGTCCAGGTGACTTCGTGGGCGGCGTCGTAAACGGGAACGCCGTCGGCGTCGGCGACCGTGACGGCGATATGGGCGAGGTCAATGCCGTCCGCGGCGAGGAATTCGGCGTCCGCCTGTGCGAGCAGCTTCCGCGCCGGGCCGCTCGTCCTCAGCGCGGAAGTGCAGGCCGGGGCGCCGTCATTCAGGCCGGTGACGGTCAGCGTTCCAGGCGCATAGAGCACGTCCCACGACAGCACGCCGTCGGCGCTGTCCGCGCGCTGCTTGACGCCGAGGGACGAGCCGTTCAGAGACAGCTCGGCGGCGGCGCAGTTCGTGAAGCAGACCACGCGGACCGCAATGCTGGGCGTGCCGCGCCAGACGGGTTCGGCCTCTTTGTGGCTCCAGAGCGACCCGGCTTCCTCGCCCTCCGGCACGGCGCGGGTGCCGACGTACACCATCGGCTCTTTGGCCCAGAGGCTCTGGCGGTAGAAGTATTCGGGCTTCGGCAGCCCGGCCAGATCCAGCAGGCCCGCGCCGCTGCTGCGGACGGGCCATCGCCCGGCCTCGCCCAGGTAGTCAATGCCGGTCCACAGAAACTGCCCGCAGACGTAAGGGTTCCGGGCGACCGCGTCCCAGAAGTCCCCGCGCATCCCGTTCTCGCTGCCGTACAGGACGCGGGCGGGGTAGCGCGCGTGGTCAGCTTCGTAGCGGTCCTCCTGGTAATTGTAGCCAGCCACGTCCAGGGCGTCAGCCATGCCGGTCTCGTTGGACATCAGGGCGGAAGCCAGGCCTGCTGTGACCGGGCGGGTCGGGTCGAGGGCGCGGACGAACCCAGCCAAGCGCCGCGCGACGACGCCCAGCCGGTCCGCGTGCGGGTTGCCCAGCTTGTGGCCAGGGCCATACGACTGCGGGCTGGCGCCCCGGTCCAGAGCTTCATGCGTGTAGGGGTCGTTCGGGTAATCTATCTCGTTGCCGATGCTCCACATGATGATGCTCGGGTGGTTGCGGCCCCGGAAAATCATACTGGCAAGGTCGGCCTCGCCCCACTCTTCAAAGTGCGCGTGGGGACCGTCCCGGCCGGGAGTGCCGACGTTCCAGCCGGCGACCCACTTGTTTTTGCCTTCCTCCCACTCGTCGAAGGCTTCATCCTGGACTAGAAAGCCGAGCCGGTCGCACAGGTCATACAAGGCGGGCAGGTGCGGGTTGTGTGC
Organism: Armatimonadota bacterium; assembly: GCA_031421335.1. Classification (GTDB taxonomy): domain Bacteria; phylum Armatimonadota; class Armatimonadia; order Armatimonadales; family Capsulimonadaceae; genus JANXMY01. The sequence goes on along the minus strand of JANOOM010000594.1, from coordinate 1,615 downwards.
CATACGGACGGCGTTGACGCCCGCCGCCTTGAGCGTCAAGAGGCGCCGCTCCCAGACTTTCGGCGGCACGGCCACACCCAGCGCCCCGGCGTCGTCGTGCAGGCAGACGCCTTTGAGCTTCACGTTGCGGTCGTTGAGGAAAAAGCCTTCATCAGGGTCGAAGCGGACGGAACGGATGCCGACGGTCGTTTCTTCCGCGTCCACGAGCACGCCGCCCGAATAGACCGATGTTTTCAGCGTGTATAATGAGGGATGCTCGGGGGACCATAGGTGCGGGCCGGGCACCGAAAGAACATCGCCGAGCGCCTGCTCGCCGCCCGCCGGGACAACGGCGGACGCATGACCCTCGGCGACGACACGGCCCGCCGGGTCACTGAGGGCCAGCTTGACTTCCACGGGTGCCGCCGCATCGTTCTGGTTCCGTACCGTCGCCTGGGCCTGCACCTGGGCCATATTGGCGGAGACGATAGGCGCGGTGACGGACACACCCCACGGCTGGATGTGGACGGCGTCCGTCACCAGCAGCGAGACGTCCCGGTAGATTCCCGAGCCGGTATACCAGCGGGCGTCGGCATATCGGGAATGGTCTACGCGGACGGCAACCACGTTTTCTGCGTCAGGCAGGAGAAACGGCGTCAGGTCGTACTGAAAAGAAGCAAAGCCGCTGGGCCGTTTGCCCAAGTATTGGCCGTTGACCCAGACTTCGGAATTGCAGTAAACTCCGTCAAAGAGCAGCGAGATGCGCCCGCTGGCGGGCGCGTCCGGGGCCGCGAACGTTTTCCGATACCAGCCGATGCCGCCGGGCAGGAACCCGGTCGCACTGGCCCATTTCGCGTCAAACGGCCCCTCGATCCCCCAGTCGTGCGGCAGGAATACGGGCCGCCACGCGCCGTCATCGTGGGCGGGCGCGTGCGCTCCCGCAGTGTCCCCGTAGTGGAACCTCCAGCCGCCATTGAACAGAGTGGTTTGCCGCATCGTGTTTCCCCCTTCGCCGCCTGCGGCGATGGGGGGGATGTTCGGCACTGGGGGCGGGGATTCCTTGTCCCCAGTTCTGCGGGCGACTGAAGTCGCGCCAGCAAAATCACAAAACCTGCCTCCGCAGGTTAAGAGCAGAGGAGCCACCGGCGCTCATAAACACCGGCTCACCCCGTTCGGGCGTGAAGCGCCATTCGCCGGCGAGGTCCAGCTCGATCAGTGGGTTCATTCCGATATCTCATACTGATGCAAGTCCGCCCTGCCGGGGTTCTTGACACCCAGCAGCGTCAGGCGCTCCTCGTCCGCCCCCTCCAGGGCCTGCCGGGGGAGGGCCTGGTCGGGATCGTAGCACTTGAGCCACCAATAGCCGTAGTAGAAGTAGATGCCCCGGCGCAGGCCGTCACCCTCGTTGCGCCCGCCGGTGTGCCAGACGGCGCTATTGATGAAAAGGGCGTCCCCTGGCCCGGCGAAGCCCTAGTCGCCCAGATCGCGCGGCGCCTGGACGCCGCGCCCGCCGAGCGCCCGACGGTGGCCCAACTGGCGGCCCGGCTGGGTCTGACGCCCCGGCAGCTCTTGTACCAGTTCAGGAAGGCGAGCCAGACGAGCCAGGGCGAGCCAGACGAGCCAGGGCGAGCCAGAC
>JANOOM010000593.1:0-3597 GCA_031421335.1 Armatimonadota bacterium | reverse complement strand
CGGGGGCGGGCCGCACCTGCTGGTCAACGGCCAAGTCGCCGTGGACTGGGCGGCGGAGGGGTTCGAGGCTGGCTTCGCGGACGGCCTGAATCCGCGCACGGCGGCGGGGACGACGCGCGACGGCCATCACCTGCTTCTTGTGACCGTGGACGGGCGGCAGATGTTCTCCAAAGGTGTCTCGCTGACGGACATGGCCCTGATCATGAAGCGCTACGGCGCTTGGAACGCGATCAACCTGGACGGCGGCGGCTCGACGGCGATGGCTGTGGGGGGCATGACCGTGAACAATCCCGGTGGGGTGGGGGAAGAGCGGCCCGTGGCCGACATGCTGCTGGTCTACAGCGACCGCGCCTTCCAGCCTGATGCTCCTGCCCTGCCGCCCGTGGCAGTGGACGCCGAGGCGGCGCAAGAGGACGCGACCGCGCATCTCGTCGTCCCCTTGACGCCCGTGAGCGCGGGTCGGGCCGTGCCGCTACGAGTGCAGGATGGCGACCGCCTGGTGTCAGGCGCCTCCTCTTCGGTCATCTGGCAAGGGCCGGCAACCGGTGGGGTAGGGTTCGTCAACCAAAAGGGGTATCTTATCACACTCGCGCCTGGCAAGGGCACCATCGCCGCTCTCTACGGTGGGCACCGACTGACCGCCCCGGTGACGGTGATCGGCGCGGCGCCCGGCCCGGCAGCGTACACGGTGCAAGTACACCTCACCGCCGACCCGGATGGCCCGCTGAACCGCACCCAGCTTATCATACGCATCACAGACCACAGCGGCAAGCCGCTGGCCCGCGCCCCGGTCATACTGGCGGTCACCGGCGGCACGGCTGACAAAGACACTCTACAGACCGACCTTGACGGTAGCGCCACGGTCGGCATCACCTGGACGGCCGACAAAGGCGGCTCGGTGCGCGTCTCCTCGGGGGCGCTGGCGCCGGTAACAATCACGAGATTATGACCCAAGAACTTCTGACGGAGGCGGCGCCCATCGCGCCGCCGGCCTCACAAACTATCAGCGCCCCGATCACGCTCAAAGACGTGCGCCATGATGCGCGCATCCGCACTTATGTCACGCGGGCCAACGAGCAGATGCAGGCCATCGGCTACACCGAGCACGGCCACCGGCACGCCGGCATCGTTTCCACTATTGCGCGGACTATCCTGACGCAGCTCGGCCATGCGGACCGGGAGGCCGAGCTGGCCGCCATCGCCGGCTACATGCACGACATGGGCTGCGTCGTCAACCGTATCGGCCACGTCGAGGCGGGCGCGCTGATGTCCTACACCATCTTGACCGACATGAAGATGCCCCCCGGCGAGATCGCCACCATCATTGGGGCGGTCGGCAACCACGAGGAGCCGAACGGCCTGCCCATCTCGCCCGTCTCTGCCGCCGTCATCATCGCCGACAAGTCCGACGTCCACTTCTCGCGCGTCCAGGAGAAGGACCCGGTCAAGTGGGACATCCACGACCGCGTCAACTCCGCCGTCCAGAAGTCTTATCTGCGGGTGGACGCTGAGGCGAAGATGATCACGCTGGAACTCGAGATCGAGACGGTCCACGCCTCCGTCACCGAATACTTCGAGATCTTCGTCCTCCGCATGGTCCTCTGCCGCCGGGCGGCGGACTTCCTGGGGTGCAAGTTCCACCTGAAGATCAACGGCGTGAACTTGTAGGGCTGTGATCTTCTCATGCGCTCACGCAAAACCACGGACGGCTTGTTACGGTCAGAGCGCAATCTGATGAGGTATGCCGCATCGGCCCGACCCGCGATCATCGCCTTCGTGAAGCAGAAGGCAGCCGAGTTCCGTGCCGAAGGCGGCCGGTTCCGGGCACCCAAGATGATGAAAGGCTTCGCCTCGTTCAACGCGGCCACAAAGACCATCAGCCTTTCAAGGTCGGAAATGTCCGACGCCAAACTCGCGGCACTTGTGGAAGAACTCATCCACTTCCAGCAGGCGCAGGCAGCAGGTGTGTTCGGGGAAAGAAGGCGGCTGGTTTTCGCGGTATACTCTGTTTGAATGGCAGGCATTGCGGCCCGCCCTGGAAGCCGAAGTTGACGAAGTGATGGCGGCGATGGGCTTTGAGCAGTAGGAGTTGTGCCATGTATCGTAACAGCAAGATGGGCGGCGGCGACCGCTATTTCAATCCCAAATACCACGTCCTGCACGAGGACGGCTTGCTGACGATCAAGGCGAGCGGTTATGAGGACGACTCGGAACACTGGACCGGGCACATGACTTTGTCGCCTTCAGAAGCGGATTACCGCTTCTGGTACTGGATGGCCTGCATACGACAAGTGCCGGAACTCGTTTGGGAACGCGATCTCGCCGCTTGGAAAGAAGAGTATGCGCGCAGCCAAAACGCCTCGAAGGAAGTCGTCTCCGCGAGATGAGAACACGAGCGGCATAAATCTGTGACGCCTGCCGAAGACCAAAACGTGGACCGCTCGCCGGTGGACTGGCGGCGCCTGCTCCACTGGCTGTCCCCCTATAAGGCTCGCATGACTATCGTGCTAGTCGCCCTGGCCCTGTCGAGCGCCTCCGGGCTGGTCTTCCCGCTGCTCGTCGTGCGCCTGCTCGGGACGGTCCTGCGTCAGCCCGACCTGCGGAAGCTCGACGCGCTGACACTGGCCCTGGTTGGCCTGTTCCTGTTCCAATCGGCGGTCTCGTTCGTGCAGTCCTACGGCCTCACCTATATCGGGGAGCGGATCGTGCTGGACATCCGCACAGCCCTGTTCCGCCACCTTCAAGCGCTCTCGCTCGACTTCTACGCCGAGCGGCGCGTCGGCGAGATCATTTCGCGCCTTTCCAGTGATGTCACCCAGGTACGGTCGGTGCTGACCAGCGACATCACCCTGCTGCTCGGTCAGGGCGTGTCGCTGGTCGGCTCGGTCGTCATCGTCGCCGTGCTCAACCCCCGCTTGACAGCGTTCATCCTGCTTCTCGTTCCGCCCATCGTCGGGGCCGCCGTGCTCATCGGCCGCCGGTTCGAGAGGCTGAGTACGGAAGTCCAGGACGGGCTGGCGGAGGCCACCGTCACCGCTGAGGAGAGCCTGTCGGGGGTGCGTGTCGTCAAGAGCTTCGCCCGCGAGTCGTTCGAAGCAGGCCGCTATGACGCCGCCATGCGCCGCACCTTCGGCCTCGCCCTGCGTCTGGCCGTGACCGGCTCCTTGTTCAGCTCAGGGGTAGGTTTCCTGGGGTTTAGCGCCATCGCCGCCGTGCTGTGGTTCGGCGGGCGCGAGGTCATCGCCGGGCGGCTGTCCCTGCCGCTCCTCAGCGGCTTCCTGATTTACGGCATCACCATCGCGGCGAACGTCGGGTCCCTGGCGGGCCTGTATGGCCGCTTCCGGGGCGCGGCGGGCGCGGCCCGCCGCGTCTTCGAGATCCTGGACACTGTTCCCACCATCTCCGACGCCCCCGACGCGCCCCCACTGCCCGCCGCCGAGGGCCGGATCACACTGGACCGCGTCGCTTTCCACTACGACGTGGGCACCGAGGTGCTGGCGGACATAACGCTGGACATCGCGCCCGGCGAGATCGTCGCCCTGGTCGGGCCGAGCGGGGCGGGCAAGAGCACGCTCTACAACCTGATCCCGCGCTTCT
>JANOOM010000592.1:0-9745 GCA_031421335.1 Armatimonadota bacterium | reverse complement strand
GTTCTGATTGACCGCCGGACGCACACGCTGCCGGACGTGCTGAAAGGGGTCGTGATCTTATGACAAACGAGATGACACAAGCCGAAGTTCTCATCCAGGCCCTGCCTTACATCAAGCAGTATGCGGGCAAGACCGTCGTCGTCAAGTATGGCGGTGCGGCGATGCTCGACGAGGCCCTGAAGGCCGCCGTCATGCAGGACATCGTCTTGATGCGCTACGTCGGCATCAGCCCCATCGTCGTCCACGGCGGCGGGCCGGAGATCAGCGACGCCATGCACCGCATGGGCAAGGAGCCGCAGTTTGTCGGCGGCCTGCGCGTCACCGACGCCGAGACCATGGAGATCGTCGAGATGGTGCTGGCCGGCAAGACCAACAAGGGCATCGTCGCCCACCTGGGCCAGCAGGGCGCCCTGGCCGTCGGCCTGTCCGGCAAGGACGCGAACCTGATCGTCGCCGAGCGCGAGACCACCAAGGGCGACATCGGGTTCGTCGGGCGCGTCACCCAGATCAACCCGGCCCTGCTGCACACCCTGGTGGCGGCGGGCTACATTCCGGTCATCTCCACGGTCGCCATCGGCAAGGGCGGCGAGAGCTACAACGTCAACGCCGACACGGTCGCGGGGGAGCTGGCCGCCGCTTTGGGCGCGGTCAAACTCGTGATGATGACCGATGTCGAGGGCATCTATCAGGACTTCGCCGACAAAGACACCTTGATCCGCGAGATGTCCCCCAAGGACGCCCGCCAGCTCATCACCGACGGCCATGTAGACCGGGGCATGATCCCCAAGGTGGAGGCGTGCGTCATCGCCGTGACCGGCGGCGTCGAGCGCGCCTCGATCATTGATGGGCGCCTGCCGCACTCACTGCTGATCGAGCTGTTCACGCACGAGGGCATCGGGACAATGATCCGGTGATGCCGGGAACACGAAAAGAGCCACACCATGACCACGACCTATGCGCCCGCAACTTACGCGCCTGAAACTTCGCACGAGGCCGCCTATACACTGGACCGGGCTACCGGGCAGATCGCGCTCGCCGTGGACGACGCCGAGATCAAGCACCTGGACGGTGCCTACCTGCTGCCCGTCTATGCCCGCCTACCCGTCACGATGGTGCGTGGGCAGGGGGTCCACCTGTGGGATGCCGACGGCAAGAAGTATCTGGACTTCCTCGCTGGCATCGCCGTCAATGCCCTGGGCCACTGCCACCCGCGCATGGTCCGGGCCATCACGGAGCAGGCCCAGACGCTCATCCACACGTCGGGGTACTATTACACCGCCCCGGTCGCAAAACTCGCCGAAAAGCTGATCTCGGTCAGCGGCATGGAGCGCGTCTTCTTCGGCAACTCGGGGGCGGAGGCCAACGAGTGCGCCATCAAGATCGCCCGCAAGTACGCGAAGACGCACGGCGGGCCGGGCAAGTTCGGCATCGTCGCCGCCCAGAAGTCCTTCCACGGGCGGACCATGGCGACCGTCACGGCGACCGGCCAGCCCAAGTATCAGGAGCCGTTCGCGCCGGTCGTGCAGGGTTTCACGCACGTCCCGTTCAACGACATCGCCGCCCTGGAAGCGGCCGTGACTGACGACACCTGCGCCGTCCTCCTGGAGCCGATCCAGGGCGAGGGCGGCGTCTACCCGGCCCACAAGAGCTATCTGGAGGCCGCCCGCGCCCTCTGCGACGCGCACCAAGCCTTGCTCATCTTCGACGAGGTCCAGACCGGGGTGGGGCGCACCGGCAAGTGGTTCGCCTATGAACATTATGGCGTCACTCCCGACCTGCTGACATCGGCCAAGGCCTTGGGCGGCGGCTTCCCCATCGGGGCCTGCCTTGCGCGTGGCGAGGCCGCCCAGACCCTTGTCCCCGGCGACCACGGCAGCACTTATGGCGGCAATCCCTTGGCCTGCGCGACCGCCCTGGCCGTCTTGGAGACCATCGAGGAGGAGCACCTGCTCGCCAACGCCCACGCCATGGGGGCGTACTTCGTCCACCGCTTGAACGAGAAGCGCTTCGCGGGCAAGATCACCGACATCCGCGCTCTCGGCCTGATGGTGGGCGTCGAGCTGACCGCCCCCGACGCCAAGCGCGTCTTGACCGAGGCGATGGGGCGGGGGCTTCTGATGAGCGCCATCGGCGATCATGTCCTGCGCTTCGTCCCGCCGCTCATCATCACGCAGTCGGATGTGGACGCGGCCATAGACGTGCTGGCGGCGGTGCTGTAGGACCTACCCCTGCCGCGAGCGGCGACCCCTCCCTGTTAGGGAAGGGTGAAGATAAGACGGTGCAGAACAGAGGGCCTTCCCTACTTCCCTACCCTCCCTTGACAGGGGCGGGTCGCTGCCTGCGGTGGGGAGAGGTCTAAACAAGGAGTATCTATCTCATGTGGCAGCGATTCACCGAACGCGCCCGCAAGGTCATCTTTTACGCCCAGGAAGAGGCTGGCCGCTTGGGAGAGAACTACGTCTCGACCGAACACCTCCTGCTGGGCCTGGTCCGGGAGAACGACAGCATGGCCTGCCGTGTCCTCGACCATCTCGGCGTCAGCCTGGACCGCGTCCGGTCCGAGATCGAGCGCCAGATCGCGCATGGGGAAGGGCGACTGGGCCAAGACATGCAGCTCACGCCGCGCGCCAAGCGCGTGATAGACATCGCCTATGATGAGGCGCGGCAGCTCAACAACAACTATATCGGGACGGAGCATCTTTTGCTGGGCCTGATTCGCGAGGCTGAAGGGCTGGCCGGTAAGGTGCTGACGATGCTAGGCGCGGACTTGGAGCGGTCACGCCAGGAAGTGATGAAACTGCAAGAAGGCAAAGCCGCCGAGAAGGCCGGCGACGGCCCCGCCCTTGACGCGGCGCCACACACGGCCCTGGACGACTTCAAGAAGGCTATGATGGCGTTCGTGGCCGGCTACCGTTCTCCTAAAGAGGTCGGGCCGCAGGCCGAGGAGACCGGCACAGCGGCGGAACCCGTGGCAGCCGCGCTTGAAGCGCCCGCCGCCCCGGCCAGCCCCTCCCAGCGCATGGCCCCGACGCGGGGGCGGTCGGCGCTGGCCGACGTGCTGGAAGAGCCGCGCCTGCGCCGCCGGGACATCCTGGGCATTGAGACGCTGACGCGGGACGAACTCCTGCTGATATTAGACGTCGCCGCCCGGCTCAAGGCCAACAAGTTCGACGAGACCCAGACGCAGTTCGCCAAGGGTCAGACACTGGCGATGCTGTTCGAAAAGCCCTCGCTGCGGACCCGTGTCACCTTTGAGGCGGGCATGACCCAACTCGGCGGCCACGCCGTTTATCTGGAAGGCAGGCTCGGCGTCCGCGAGACCGTCCCGGACGTCGCCCGCAACCTGGACCGCTGGGTGGACGGCATCATGGCCCGCACCTTCGACCACCAGGCTGTCCTGGAACTGGCCCAATATGCCGGCATCCCGGTCATCAACGGACTCAGTGATCGCGAGCACCCCTGCCAGGCGTTGGCTGACTTCCAGACGCTGGCCGAGCGCACCGGCGGCCTGGATAGTCTCGCCGGGCAGACCCTCGCCTACGTCGGCGATGGCAACAACGTCGCCCACTCGCTGATGCTGCTGGCCGCCAAGGTCGGGACGCATTTCCGTCTGGGCTGCCCGGAGGGCTACGGCCCGGACCCCGCGCTGTGGCAGGCCGCCCTGGATTTTGCCGCCGAGACCGGGGCGGTCTTGATCGTCACCCACGACCCCGCCGAGGCTGTCCAGGACGCGGACGCCGTCTACACCGACGTCTGGGCCTCGATGGGGCAGGAGGAGGAGGCCGCCGCCCGTGCCCAGGTCTTCGCCCCGTTCCAGGTCAACGCCGCCCTGATGGCCCAGGCCAAAACGGACGCCCTGGTCATGCACTGCCTGCCTGCCCACCGGGGCGAGGAGATCAGCGCCGAGGTGCTGGACGGCCCGCAGTCGGTCGTGTTCGACCAGGCCGAGAACCGCCTGCACGCGCAGAAGGCGATTTTGAGCCTGGTGCTGTAGGAGGGGGGCACGGGGCTGAACCCCCGTACTTTAGAAGTGCAACTCCCCGCCTTCGCGGGCAGAAGAAATACAGAAGGGCGGATAGCAGAGAGCCAAACGGAGATCATCTTCGCCCGCGCAGGTGGGGGCTTGCTTTTTCAGAGCACGGGGGTTCAGCCCCGTGTCTCTCTTCACGGACGAACCCACTGTTTAGGAGGAACACATGGCACACGTTTATCACCGGAACTTCACGCACCTCGTCTGGTCCACCTGGGACCGGGTGCCACTCTTAGAGGGAGAAATCGAGCGGGCCGCCTACGCGCTCATGCGGGCGCAGTGTGCGCGCTTGAACGTGACGGTCTACGCGATCGGCGGCGTGGCCGACCATGTGCATCTGCTGATGTCGCTGCCGCGTACCCTATGCTTCTCCGACTTGATGGAGGCCGTCAAAGGGGTTTCCTCCAAAGCCCTGAACGACACGCACGGGTCGCCGACATGGGCGTTCCGGTGGCAGGGGAGCTACAGCGACCACTCGGTGAGTCCCTCCCACATGAAGCGCATCCGCCTCTACATCGAGAGCCAGAAACAGCATCACGCTAACGGCTCCCTCTGGCCCTCCTGCGAGCCAGACAACGACAACTCTGATGCCCACATTTGATGCCCGCGCCTCCTAGTCGCTTCGCTCCGTAGCGGAGTAAAAGGCGGGGAATTGCTTTACCGAAGCACGGGGGTTCAGCCCCGTGTTACTTCTCTCTGAAAGGGAACCACCATGCCTAAAACAGTCGTCCTCGTCTACTCCGGCGGCCTCGACACTTCCGTCGCCATCCCCATGATGCGCGAAGACTACGGCTTCGAGCGCGTCGTCACCGTCACCGTGGACGTCGGCCAGCCCGCCGAAGACGTCAAGAGCGCCGAAGACCGCGCCCACGCCCTGGGCACCGAGCACTACACCGCCGACGCCAAAAAAGAGTTCGTCGAGGAATACTGCTGGCCCGCCGTCCGCGCCAATGGCGACTACCAGGGCTACCCCCTGTCCACGGCCATTGCCCGGCCCCTGATCGGGCTGAAAGCCGTCGAGATCGCAAAACAGGTTGGGGCGGACGCCTTCTGCCACGGCTGCACCGGCAAAGGCAACGACCAGTTCCGCATCGAGTACGTCATGCGCGCCTTGATGCCCGACACGCCCATCATCGCGCCGATGCGCGAGCATAATTACACGCGCACCGAGGAGATCGAGTATGCGCGCAAGAAGAACATCCCCATCTCGGTGAGCGCCGACAAGATCTGGTCCATTGACGAGAACCTGTGGGGCCGCTCCATCGAGGGCGGGTATTTGGAAGAGCCGAACTATGCCCCACCCGAGGAGATTTTCCAGTGGACCAAGGGCATCGAGGCCGCGAATGCCGGCCCGCAGATGCTCACCATCGGCTTCGAGAACGGCATCCCCGTCTCGCTGGACGGTGAAATGATGGATGGGCTTTCCCTGGTGACCCGCCTGAACACCATCGCTGGCGACAATGGGGTGGGGCGCGTGGACATCATGGAGGACCGCCTGCTGGGGCTGAAGGTCCGCGAGAACTATGAATGCCCGGCTTCCACCGTCTTGATTAAGGCCCACAACGCTCTCGAGTCCCTCGTGGCGACGGCCGCCGAGCGCAAGTTCAAGCTGATGGTGGACCAGCAGTGGGGGGAGCTGGCCTACTATGGGCTGTGGTTCGACCCCCTCAAAGACGACCTGGAAGCCTTCATCGGCAAGATCCAGGAGCGCGTCACCGGCACCGTCACTCTGCGCCTCTTCAAGAGCAGTCTGACTGTCGTGGGCCGCGCCTCGGAGTGGGCCTTGTACAATGAGGACCTGGCCTCCTTCGACTCCAAGACCTTCGACCAGCGGCTCTCGGTCGGCAACGTCCAGACCCACGGGATGCAGTCGCGGATGTACTGGGCCTTGAAAGAGAAGCACGGGAAGTAAGCAGTTGCCGGGGCGCGATGGGGACACGGATTGAAACCCGAGGCTCAGAAGTTCCTGCCGTCCAAGGGACGGAAAACGGAGGAGTGAAAGCCGCTCTTGTGTCCCCTGGACACTGGGCTTTTTCTAGCCTCAGGTTTCAACCCGTAGTGGCGTGGAAGATGCTGGGATGATGGTAAACGAAGAAATAGGAAGCACACCAAGCTGTGGCAACGTCTTCGCTGACCTTGACCTCCCTGACCCCGAATTACTGCTGGCAAAGGCAAAACTCTCCATCAAGATCAAGAGGCCCATCAGGGAGCGCCGCCTGACGCGGCCGCGCGCTGCTAAACTCATGGACCTGACGCCGCCGGAGGTCTCCGACCTCCTCCGGGGCCGTCTGGACGGCTTTACGCTGGACCACCTGTTCCGCTGCCTGGACGCGCTGGGCCAGGAAGTGGAGATCGTCGTGCGCCCGAAGCGGTCGTTGCAGGGCGCAGCGTAGGGGCGGGGCTTGTCTCCGCCCGTGCTTCTCCGGCCATGACTTCCCCGCCACGACGAAGCGATGAACTCTCTACACTGAGCACCAAGAAGAACGGTGTGACACCATGATACTGCACTGGCTGGCTGGATACTCAGTCCCACAGTTGATGATGCTGGCGGGCAGCTTTGGGATATTCCTGGGTGGTGGGGTAATACTACTCAGCTCACTTGACGGCGACAACCAAGCGCTTGTTCAAAGCGGCTGGTTAGGTACGTTGGGCGGTGCATGTACGACCGCAGCAAACGTCCTGCGGAACAAGCCGCAATGGGAAGCGGCCATGGTCACATCGGCGGCCATCGGTTACACGATGATAATCTGTTTCGTCTTCCGGTTCGCCAAAGCTAGGCGCGCTACCGTTCCGCTGCCCACGCCCGCCGCTCCCTCCGACGATATTTGGCCCCCGCCGCCCACTTCGGTGACGTGATGCTGCTTTTTCTCAGTTGAGGAGTTAGCGGAGGTACGGCTGCTCCGTGACGAGGCCGGGGACGTGGCGGAAGTGCTTGACGTTGAAGGTGCAGAGCGGAACGCCGAGACTGAGGGCGGCGGCCGCGATGAGCGCGTCAATCAGGCCCAAGCCGGATGAAAGGTGCAGACGGCGGAAGTTAGCGACCGCCTTTAAGGACTCGGCATCCGTGGGCCAGACGAGGGGCAGAGAGCGGGTGAGTCGATCAACGGCCAGCGTCTGCTGTTGGTTCTGTGCGCTCTGGTAGAGTTCCATGAGGACATGGCCGAGCAGGGCGAGGCTGCCGGAAGAGGCGGAAGCGTACCAGGTGCCGGCGGCAGGGTGTCCACGCTGGATGTCTATCACCACATCGGCATCCAGAAGACGTACAGTTTGGAGTTTCATTCTCGGGGACGCTTTTCAGCCCCCTCGCGCATCGCGTTGACGTACTCGGTGCTGTCGGCGTACTTCTTGCCGGGGCCGATGTCTTTATATTGCTCGGCCCAGACCTCAAAGCACCCATGTTCTTCCCAGTCGGCCAGCATCTCCGCGCCGCTCATCGTGCCGGGTATGCCGTCCTTGACGAATGGATATTGATCGGCCTCTGAGATCTCAGATTCTTTAATCATTGTGTCCATGAAGTCATTGTGGCACATTGCCGTTGCTTTCGATTTATTCTTACTCTATTTTCAACCAAGGCGGCCATCATGTCTTCATCAGCACCGAAACTCTGGGCTGGGCGCTTCGCCCAGGACACCGACGCGCTCGTACACCAATTCAACGCCTCCCTCGCCTTCGATCAGCGCTTGTGGCCTTATGACATCGAGGGCAGCATCGCGCATGTGAAAATGCTGGGGGAATGTGGAATAATCGCCAGAGAAGACGCACAGGCCATCGCGGCCGGGCTGGAAGCATTGGCCGCCGACCTGCATTCGGGGGTGGCCGCCCTGGACCCCGCCGCCGAAGATGTCCATATGGCGGTCGAGGCCCTGCTGACCGCCCGACTGGGGCCGGTGGCCGGGAAGCTGCACACGGCCCGGTCGCGCAACGACCAGGTGGCGACCGATCTGCGGCTCTACGTCCGCGAAGCGATTGACGGGCTGAGAGGGCGGGTCGCCGATGTGCAGGAAACTCTTATCACACACGCCGAAGCGCACCTAGATACGCTGCTGCCGGGCATGACGCACCTCCAGCACGCGCAGCCGGTCCGGCTGGCCCACCATTTGCTGGCCTACTTCTGGATGCTGGCGCGCGACGACGAGCGGCTGGCCGAATCGCGCGGCCGGGTGAACGTCCTGCCACTCGGGGCCGGGGCGCTGGCCGGGACGACCTTCCCGATCGATCGCCGGCGGGTCGCAGACCTGTTAACTTTCGCAGGGATCGCCGACAATAGCCTAGACGCTGTTTCCGACCGGGATTTTGCGATTGAGACCGTCTCTGCCGTGGCATTAGTGATGATGCACCTGTCGCGGCTGTGCGAGGAATTGATCTTGTGGAACTCGCCCGAGTTCGGCTGGGTGGAGATGGGCGACAATGTGACGACCGGCAGCTCCATCATGCCGCAGAAGAAGAACCCGGACGTGGCAGAACTGGTGCGCGGCAAGACCGGTCGTGTTTACGGCGACTTGATGGGCCTTCTGACGGTGATGAAGGGCCTGCCGCTCGCGTACAACAAAGATATGCAGGAAGACAAGGAAGCGCTGTTCGACGCCCTGGACACCGCCCACGTCTCTCTTTCGGTGCTGAACACGCTGCTGAGGAACACGACGTTCCGTGCGGAGCAGATGGCCGCCGCTCTGCGCGGCGACTTCTCGACCGCGACCGACCTCGCCGACTTCCTGGTGCGCCGGGGCCTGCCCTTCCGGCAGGCGCATGCCGTGATCGGGAAGATCGTCGGGGACTGCGTCCGGACCGGGCGTGTCCTGGAAGACTTGACGCACGACGACTTGATCGCCGCGTCCGCGCTGTTCGCGGACGCGGACCCCGCCGCGCTGGTCAGCCCGCGCGGCAGCGCCGACGCCCGCGATGCTTTCGGCGGGACGGGGCGCGGGGCGGTAGCGTTGCAGCTCGAACGCGCCAAACTGCGGCTTAGAGGCCGCATAGAGGAATAGACAGGATTTTGCAGACGCCAAGCAATACGCATAATGACGCGCAGAACAAGATGAAGAAAGGGCGCCTTTTTCCGCCCCACGCTTACACAGTCGCCTTCGGGGTTCTGGCCGCCCTCGTCGGCGTCCTGGCCGGCGGCCCCATCCTACCCATGCTGGGCTTGGGCGCGACCTTCGCTTCCTTGTACCTCCTGGCCGAGCGGTGCGGCTGGCTGCTGGCCGACCCGGATGGACGAACGGGCCGCGAGTACGCCGTCACGGGCGTCTTCGCCGCGCTGTCCGCCTTGTTCGTCTGGCTCACCGGCGGCCTGCATTCGCCCATGCCCTGCACCCTGTACCTGCCGGTCCTGCTGGCCTCCCTCTGCTACGGCATGCGCCTGGGGATGGCGGCGAGCGTGCTGATGATCGGCATCGCCGCCGTGCTGGCGATGGACGGCGCACTGCCCCACGCCGCCCCTTCGCCGCGGGCGATCGGCATTGCACTGAGTTTCCCGGTCGTCGCCATATTCGGCGGCGCACTCAGGGCGCAAATGGAGGGCCGGCTGCGCGCGCTCGACGGCGAGAAGAAGGATCTGTCCGCCCAGCTCGACATGTCGCAGATGATGGAGTCGGCCTTCGACCTGGACATGACCCTGAACCTGATCCTGCTGAACGTCTACGAACACACCGGCTGCGAGATCTGCGCGGTCTACCTCGTCGGGGCCGACCAGAAGACGCTGGAGCTGCGCTCGGC
>JANOOM010000591.1:0-2159 GCA_031421335.1 Armatimonadota bacterium | reverse complement strand
CGGTTTTAGCACTCAACACCTGCGAGTGCTAAAATAGACTTTTCGACCCGAACCTTATTAACGCTCAACGAAATGTGACGAGGAGGCAATTTCACATGGCAGTCAACTTCCGGCCCCTGTCGGACAAAGTGCTGGTCAAGCCCAGCGAGGCCGAGGCCAAGACCAGCGGCGGCATCTACATCCCCGATTCCGCCCAGCAGAAGCCCCAGGAGGGCGAGGTTATCGCCGTCGGGCCGGGCCGCGTCCTCGATGACGGCTCCCGCTCGACCCTGACCGTCTCCATCGGCGACAAGGTCATTTATTCCAAGTACGGCGGCACCGAGCTGAAGCTGGAAGGCCAGGAATATATGATCCTGGACGAAGACCAGATCTACGCCGTTCACGCTTAACCCCTCCCCCGGCGCTGCGCGCCACCCCTCCCGAAGCGGGAAGGGAGAGAGTAAAGCCAACAAACCCGCGCCTCTTCCTCCGCCCGCTTCGGGAGGAGTACCCATGAAGTCACTTGTGACGAAGTGGGGGAGGTGGGTTCTTACACAAGGAGATTAACACCCATGGCAGCTAAGACATTGCTGTTCGATGAAGAAGCCCGGCGCGCGCTCGAGCGCGGCGCCAACGCCGTTGCAAACGCCGTCAAGGTCACGCTCGGCCCCAAAGGCCGCAACGTCGTCCTGGACAAGAAGTGGGGCAGCCCGACCATCACCAAGGACGGCGTCACCGTCGCCAAGGAGATCGAGCTGGAGGACCCCTACGAGAACATGGGCGCCCAGCTCGTCCGCGAAGTCGCCTCCAAGACCAACGACGTGGCCGGTGACGGCACCACGACCGCGACCGTTCTGGCCCAGGCCATCGTCAACGAAGGTCTGCGCTATGTCGCGGCCGGCGGCAACCCCATCGCCCTGCGGCGCGGCATCGAGCTTGCCGTCGAGAAGGCGGTCGAGGAGCTGAAGGCCCGCAAGATCGAGATCACCGACAAGGCCTCAATCGCCCAGGTCGCCTCCATCTCCGGCAACGACCCCGAGATCGGCGCCATGATCGCCGAGGCCTTGGACAAGGTCGGCAAGGACGGCGTCATCACCGTCGAGGAGAGCAAGGGCACCGACACCACGCTTGACGTGGTCGAAGGCTTGCAGTTCGACAAGGGCTTCATCTCCCCCTACTTCGTCACTGACGCCGAGCGCCAGGAAGTCATCCTGGAGAACCCGGTCATCCTGCTGCACGAGAAGAAGATCTCCAGCGCCCAGGACCTGATCCCCCTGCTGGAGAAGATCTCCCAGTCGCGCCGGCCCCTCCTCATCATCGCCGAGGACGTGGACGGTGAAGCGCTCGCCACCCTGGTCGTCAACAAGCTGCGCGGCATCCTGAGCGTCGTCGCCGTCAAGGCGCCCGGCTTCGGTGACCGCCGCAAGGCCATGATGGAGGACATCGGCGTCCTGACCGGCGGCCGGTTCCTGACCGAAGACCTGGGCGTCAAGCTCGACGGCGTCGAGATGACCGATCTTGGCACGGCCAAGAAAGTCGTCATCACTAAGGAAGACACGACCGTAGTCGAAGGCGGCGGCCAGACCGACGCCGTGAAGGGGCGGATCGAGCAGATCCGCCGCCAGATCGACAACACGGATAGCTCCTACGACAAGGAGAAGCTCCAGGAGCGACTGGCGAAGCTGGCCGGCGGCGTCGCCGTCATCCAGGTCGGCGCGGCCACCGAGACCGCCCTGAAGGAAAAGAAGCACCGCTTCGAGGACGCCCTTTCGGCGACCCGTGCGGCCGTGGAAGAGGGCATCATCGCCGGCGGCGGCGCCACGCTGGTGTCCATCATCCCGTCTCTGGATAGCCTGAACCTCGAAGGCGACGAGCGCGTCGGCGTGAACATCGTCCGCCGCGCCCTCGAAGAGCCGCTGCGCCAGATCGCGCAGAACGCCGGGCTGGAAGGCTCCGTCGTCGTGCAGATGGTCAAGTCCCTCCCCGCTGGCCATGGCCTAAACGCCCTGACCGAAGAGTATGTGGACCTCGTCGCGGCCGGCATCGTGGACCCCGTCAAGGTGACGCGCTCCGCCTTGCAGAACGCCTCGTCCATCGCCGGCATGATCCTCTCGACCAACTCGCTGATCGTCGAGAAGAAGCAGAAGAGCAGGCCCAGTGCGGGCGGCGACGACCATGAC
>JANOOM010000590.1:0-3036 GCA_031421335.1 Armatimonadota bacterium | reverse complement strand
CGTGGACATCACTCGGCAGCCGATGGAGGTCTACCCGACCATCCACTACACGATGGGAGGCATCAAGGCCGACCCCGAGACCGGCGCGACCACCGTGCCGGGCCTGTACACGGCGGGCGAGTCGGCGGCGGGCCTGCACGGGGCGAACCGCCTGGGCGGCAACTCACTCTCCGACATCTTGGTGTTCGGCAAGCGCGCTGGGGACGCTGCCGCCGCCTACAGCCAGACCGTCTCGCTCGGGACCATTGATCGGGACCAGATCGCAGGCGAGGCCGCCCTGCTGCTATCTCCCTTCGAGAGCGGCGGGGACGAGAACCCTTACGCGCTCACAGCAGAGCTTCAGGAGGCCATGCAGAAAGGGGCCATGATCGCCCGCACCGAGGAGGGCCTGACGGCCTGCCTCGCGACGATCTTGGAGCTACAGGCCCGTGCGAAGAACATCTGCATCCAGGGGTCCCGGCTGTTCAACCCCGGCTGGCACGGGGCGCGCGACATCCGCTTCATGCTGAAAACAAGTGAAGTCATCGTTCGTTGCGCCCTCGCCCGCAAGGAGAGCCGGGGCGCGCAGTGGCGCTTGGACTTCCCGGAGAAGGACCCGGAGTGGGCCAAGCTGAACCTCATCACGGTCAAAGACGGCGACGCAGTGAAGATCACACCGCGCGCCCTGCCGCCGATGCCGACGCACCTGGCGGCGCTGTTTGAGGAGAAGCCCTCAGCCTGACGATGTAACGTGACAACGAAATCGGATCTCCAGCGTATGATGTCGTACAATCGCGGTTGAACAATCGTCAAGAGGCAAATCGTATCTGAACCATGCTTAACCAGAAGGAGTGCCGTCATGTGGTTTAAGAAAACACGCCCAATGTCAGAGTACGAGAAGGAGGCCGCAAGGAAGAGGCAATTCTGCGCGACAGTCATGGAAAAGGTACATACCATACCATCCGGTCAGTGGCAGAAAGATGACCGTAGCTATGACACAGAACGGGAAACTCAGTTCGGAAAGCAAAAAGATCGGCACAGAGTCATAGAGTATGTGGCCATCAGCAACGGGGTGAAAGTTTGCCTATCCGCGAATAAAGGACCCAGCGAATGGTTGTATCACTTGAAGTTAGATGGTGACCTCGTTGACTACTACGGATACACCTTCCAGGACGAAGGCATAAGAGGGGGGGAAAAGGGAACGAGCAAGTGAGAGACCTTTATGCTCAAGTAGAAAAAGCAGTCGAAAAATTGGAGTACGAAAAAGCAAGGCCTGTGCGTGAGGCTCGTGCGGCTGAAGCAAGCCGCGATTTTGCGAGAAGAGCAGCGGAAGAAGAGAAAAAGCGGCAGGATATACTGCGCCGGTTGTAATACTCGCCCTTCTATTCAGTCGCTAGACGGTTACTCGCGCGGCATCACTGCGACACGGGAGTAGTAGCCCTATGACAGTACGACAGCCACGCTACAGCAACGAAGAGTCTGCCCGGCGCGGCTGACTGCATCGGGCTGCGCCCAGTCCGTAAAATGCTATACTGAAACAAGGAGGAGAGAGTCATGGAAACAATCAATCTGCCGGCGCATTTTGACGGCAGCCGGATTCAACTGGATGAGCCGTTTGAGATGGAGCCGGACACGAGGCTGATGGTCACGGTCCTGCCGAAACAGCAGGACGACGAACGGCGGGATTGGCAACTGCTCTCACAGCAGGGGCTGCAAGGCGCTTATGAGGACGAGGAGCCGGACTACTCTCTGGCCCTGCTCAAAGAAGTGAACCCCGATTATGACCGAGGGTGACGTGGTTCTGACGCCGGTGCCGCAGGCCAACGGGCAGATCAAGAACCGACCGGTGATCATCCTGCGCGAGATGCGCCCCTACGGCGACCTGCTCGTGTGCGGTGTCAGCACCCAGTTGGGCCAGCGGGTTCCCGGCTTTGATGAAATCATCGCGTCAACCGACGCGGACTTTGCGGCGAGCGGGCTGGTTTCCATCTCGCTGATCCGGCTCGGGTTCCTCGCCGTCGTGCCGCGCAAAAGCGTTGCCGGATCGATCGGCGCGATCTCTGCGGATCGTCACAGGAGACTGCTGAAGACACTGAGAGACTATCTCATTGCCTGAGTGCGTGGGGGGAGGGCAAAAACGATATGGCCGACCAGATCACTCTGAACGTGTTCCGCGGGGACGCCGGAAGCGGCGGCGAGATCAAATCCTATGAGGTGCCGACGTTTGACGGCATGGTGGTCCTGGACGCAATCCACTACATCCAGGCGCACCAGGACAGCGCGCTGGCCTGCCGATGGAACTGCAAGGCCGCCAAGTGCGGCTCGTGCAGTGCGGAAGTGGACGGCCGGCCAAAGCTCCTGTGCAAGACACGCGTGGACCAGTACCCGACCGGCAGCATCAGCGTCGGGCCGCTGCGGGCGTTCCCGCTGGTGAAGGACCTGGTCACGGACGTGTCGTGGAACTATCGGACGGCGCAGAAGATCGCGCCACTCGCACCCGCTAAAGATGCGCCCAAGCCGTTCGTCATGCAGCAGGTGGATGTGGACCGGGTGCAGGAGTTCCGCAAGTGCATCGAGTGCTTCTTGTGCCAGGACGTCTGCCATGTTATTCGGGAGCATCACCGGCAGGATGCCTTCTTCGGGCCACGCCAGATGGTGCGGATCGCCGCCCTGGAAATGCACCCGATGGACAGCCTTAACCGCCGGGAGCTGCTCAAAGGGGAAGCGGGCGTCGGGTTCTGCAACATCACCAAGTGCTGTACCGAGGTCTGCCCGGAGCACATCCACATCACGGACAACGCCATCATCCCCTTGAAAGAGCGCGTGGTGGACGACTATTTCGACCCGATCCGCAAGCTGATCCAGATCTTTGTCGGCAAGAACCCACCCCGTCACGAGTGACGACCCTCCCGAAACGGGAAGGTGGACCAGGTGGGTTGTCGTTCGGCTTTTTGGGCCTGCTGAACGGTTTTCCTATCAAAGAGGCCCTGTCAAGAAGACAAAAGCCCGCGACTGTCTTCCCGCCCACCTTCCCGCTTCGGGAGGGTCGCCGCTTGC
>JANOOM010000589.1:0-3743 GCA_031421335.1 Armatimonadota bacterium | reverse complement strand
CCGCGGACGGCCCGGCCCTTGGCCTCCGTCCAGCGCACCGCGCCGTCCAGGCGGACGATGCGGAAGAGGGAGTAGTGGTCGTCGTCCGTTTCCAGGCTCCGCCGGATGGCCTCGCCGAAGGCCGCGCGATCGTCCGGGTGGACAGCGCCCAGCACGGCCGCAAGCGTCCCACCCACCTCGCCCGATGCGATCCCCCATCGGGCCTCAAGGTCCGGCGAAAGGGTGACGCAGTCCGTGGCGCGGTCCCAGGCCCACGCTATCAGCCCGCTCGCCGAGAAGGCGCGCGCCTGGAGGCCCTCGGCGTCCAGGCAGTCCGCGCTGGTCGCTGCGCACCAGGCGAGGCGGCACGCGTCCAGCGGGAGGGAGGCCAGCGGGAGGCAGGCCGTCATCGTCAGCGGCGTCCGGAATGTCTTTCGTTGGCTGGTCATGGGACTCTTTCGTAAGCGATACATGCCCGCGCAATCTTCAACACGTCATTACATTATTCCACATATTGCCGCGATTAGCATATGTCCTGCCGGGCGCAGTGTCGGCGCGGGCGCGAGCGGCCGGAGCGGTGAGAGCGGAAAAGCGCAAAGCATGGGAACCCCGCGGGGTGGCCGCGCGTTGATAAAGGCATGAAAGCACTGCTCTTATTCCCCGCCGCGCTCGCCGCGATGGGGTCCGCCTACACCATCCACCACGTCTCCTATCACACCGCCTCGGGGGGAGCCGCTGCTTCCAAGGTGGCCCGGATGCACCACGCCCCATCCGCCGCCGTGGGCCTCTTGACCGGCCCTGCCGCGAACGGCGACTGGTCCACCGACGCGCCGGGCGTCCGCCGCCTCATCCGCGTGGACGACCTGCCCGCCCCGCACGCGACTCCTTCGTCAGACCACGGCGCCAACATGGCACCGCGCCCCGATGGCGTCTTCCCCAAGGCACCGGCCGGCTTCAAGGTCGAGCTGTTCGCGTCCGGCCTGGACAACCCGCGCAAGATCGTCACCGCCCCGAACGGCGACCTGTTCGTGGCCGAAAGCGGCGTGGGCCGTGTCAAGATCCTGCGCGCGCATGCCGGCGCGGGCGCGGCCGAGACGACGTCCGTCTTCGCCGACGGCCTACGCCAGCCCTTCGGCATTGCCTTCTACCCGAGCGGCCCGGACCCGAAGTACGTCTACATCGCAAACACCGACTCGGTGGTCCGCTTCCCCTACCACCGCGGCGACCTGAAAGCAGGCGGGCCGTCCGAAGAGGTCGTCGCGACCGGCATCCCCGGCGGCGGGCGGCTGCGCGGCGGCGGGCACTGGACGCGCGACCTGGCTTTCTCGCCCGACGACAAGACGATGCTGGTGTCGGTCGGCTCACATTCCAACAACAACGACCCGGATACCGACCCCGAGGAGTTCCACCGGGCCGACATCCTGCGCTATACGCCCGCCGGCAAGTTCGAGGGCATCTACGCGTCGGGCATCCGTAACCCCGTCGGCATCGCTTACCAGCCCGGCACGGACATGCTCTGGACCTCGGTGAACGAGCGCGACACTTTGGGCGATATGCTCGTCCCCGACTACGTCACCCACGTCACGCCCGGCGGCTTCTACGGCTGGCCCTGGTACTACATGGGCGACCACCACGACCCGCGCTACCCGGCCTCGCACCCGGAGCTTGCCGGCCATGTCACCGTCCCAGACGTCCTCTTGCAGTCGCACTCGGCCTCCCTTTGCCTGGCCTTCTATGAGGGCAAGCAGTTCCCCGCCACCTACCGGGGCGCGATCTTCGCCGCCGAGCATGGGTCGTGGAACCGCGCCCGCCGGACCGGCTACAAGGTCATCATGGTGCCGGTCGTGAACGGCAAGGCGACCGGCGAGTACCGGGACTTCCTGACCGGCTTCATCACCAGCGAGGACGCCGTTTGGGGCCGCCCCGTCGGCGTCACCGTCGCCCAGGACGGCAGCCTGATGGTGACCGACGACGGCTCCAACAGCGTCTGGCGCGTCTCCTACACCGGGAAGTAGAAAGCACGGGAAAGTGATGGGCGCGGCTCCTCCAAACGGAGGAGCCGTGCCCGTTTTCGTCATGGCCTCCGGAAGGGGCCGCGCTTTTTGTTCGTTCCGGCCCTCATCCTCCCCCACTTCCTCCCCACTTCCCCCTTAAGATTACTTGCTTGCCTGCCGAGACTCACTTTGACGGGACATGGCTGGGGGCGCTCCATCCCCCCCCCCGTCAAGCAGCGGGCGTCCCGCTCAAGGAGACTTTTTGATGACTATTGCTTTTCTCAGGCGCCACGCCGGACTTCTACGCCGCGCCGGGTGGGCGGGCGCGCTCGCCCTCCCAGTCCTGCTCGGCGCGGCGGGGTCCTGCTCGGCGGCGGCCTTTGTCGTCCAGAACGCGGCGGGCAGTGGGGCCGGCTCGCTCCGGGATGCCATCACACTGGCCCAGGCCGACAGCGACGCCTCGGATACCATCACGTTCGGCCCGAGTGTCACCGGCACGATCGCACTGGGCGGGACCGAGCTAGCCATCGGCAAAAGCGTCTCGATCACCGGGCCGGGCGCCAGCGCCCTGGCCCTGGACGCCGGCGGGACCAGCCGCATTCTCAACATCTCGGCGGGCACCGTTTCGCTATCGGGCCTGACGCTCAGGAACGGGAATGCCACTGACGGCGGCGGCATCTTCAACACGGGGACGCTGACCGTCACCGCCTGCGCGCTGACGGGCGACACCGCCCAGAGATACGGCGGCGGCATTTTCAATCAGTCAGGGGCGACGCTCTCCCTCGCAAGCGACACGCTCTCCGGAGACACCACCAGCTCTTATGGCGGCGGCGTTTATAACCAGGGCATGCTGACCACGACCGGGTGTACATTCTCTGCCGATACCGCCGACTATGGCGGCGGCCTCTTCAGCCAGACGAACATGACCCTGGTGAACGACACCTTCTCCGGCGACAGCGCGACCACCGAAGGCGGCGGACTTTATACCCAGGGGACGGCGACCGTCACGAGCTGCACGTTCGCGGGCGACTCCGCCCTCGCCGGCAGCGGCGGCGGCATCATCAACTGGGGAACGCTGACCGTCACCGCTTCCCTGTTCAGCGGCAGCGCGGGCGGGGACATCGCAAACGGCGATGCCACCACCACATCGGGCGGCTCCAACCTGCTCGGCGACGCTTCCCCTAGCGCGTTCAGCGCGGCGGGCGCGGGCGACCAGTTCGGCGTCACGAATGCAATGCTGGGTGCCCTCGCCGACAACGGCGGGCCGACCCAGACCTGCGCCGTCTTCACCGGCTCCCCGGCCATCGGCGCCGACTCGGCCCTGCCGACCAGCACTGACCAGCGCGGGACGCCCCGCACCGCCGCCCAGCACACCGCCGGCGCGTTCGAGTACGTCGCACCCGCCCCGCTCGTCCCCGTCGTCCGCACCCACGTCCTGTGGAACAACGCGGACGGCCGCGTCATGCTCTGGAACCTGGACGCCCAGGGCGGCATCACCTCCCACACCTTCGGCCCCTACGCCGACCCGGCCCCGCAGGACAAGTGGACAGCGACCGCCCTCGCCACCGGCCCGGACGGCAAAAGCCATATCGTCTGGAACAACACCGACGGCCGCGTCGCCCTGTGGACCGTGGACGACTCGGGCAGCTTCACACTGGCGGGCTTCGGCCCTTACACCGACGACAGCGTCGGCTCCGACCCCTCCGTCAACAAGTGGAGCGCCACGGCCGTCTCGGTCGGGCCGGATGGCGTCACCCACCTGCTGTGGGG
>JANOOM010000588.1:0-5386 GCA_031421335.1 Armatimonadota bacterium | reverse complement strand
GGAGGGACGCCGACGGGAACCGCCGTCATCACGGGTGGACATGGCCTGAGGCAGCCCTACATCATTCATACGCCGGGGCCGGTCTGGCACGGGGGCAGAAGCGGCGAGGCGGAACTACTGGCTTCTTCTTACCGGTCCTGTTTGGAAGTGGCTGACGCGAACAATCTGAAAAGCATCGCCTTCTGCTCCCTCTCGACTGGCATCTACGGCTACCCGCTTGACAAAGCTGCGCCCATCGCAGTCAAGACGGTACAGGACTACCTAGACGCACACCCCGACACGTCCCTAGAGCGCGTCATCTTTGCGATGTTCGGGGACGATGAATACAAAGCCTTCGCCAAAGCTTATGCCGAGGCGACAACATGACACACAAAACAACCATCGAGATCGTCAAGGGCAGCGTCGTGGACCAGGATGTGGACGCCATCGTCAACGCGGCGAATACGGCCATGCAGGGGGGGAGCGGCATTGACGGCGCCATCCACCGGGCGGCGGGCAAGGGCCTAATGGCCGATCTGCGTAAGGTCGCGCCGAACGGGGCCAAGACGGGGGCGGCGGTCATCACGGGTGGGCACAACTTGAAGCAGCGTTACATCATCCACACACCGGGGCCGGCCTGGAAGGGCGGTGGGGCGAAGGAGGCCGAGAAGCTGGCATCGTGCTATCGGTCGTGTCTGGAGAAGGCGGAAAGCAAGGGATTGAAGAGCATCGCGTTCTGCTCGATCTCGACGGGCGTCTACGCCTACCCGCTGCCGCTTGCCGCGCCGATCGCGCTGAGGGCAGTCACGGAGTATCTGGATGCCCACCCGGACACGTCGCTGGAGCGCGTCGTGTTCGCCATGTTCCAGACCCACGAGTTCCAGGCGTTCACGAAGGCGTGGGACACCATTCAGACCGATGCGGAGGCCGAATGAGCGTTTTCGACGACAAGCGGCTGGGGGCGGAGACCTTCAAACTGGACGTGGCCCGGATGCGGCGTGGGTGGTACTCGGACAAGTATTTCGACAACATCGTGACCTTGCTGACCGGCCTGGTGCGCGAAGGGTACACGTTCTCGGGCCACAACGCTGCCCTGGAAGACAAGGGCCTGAGCTTGAATGACGTCCACACGGGCGACATTGAAGTCGAGATGCAGTGGTTCACGCGCCGACAGCCCTTCTCGGTGGTCGTTGGCGTGGACAAGGTCTTGGCGATGCTGAAAGAGTGTACAGGCCACTTTGACGCGGCGGGCGAGTGGGTGCCGACCTATGACGCTTTGGAAGTGACGGCGGTGCATGACGGCTTCATCGCCCCCTACGGCGGCGACCCGAGCGAAGTGACGCCCGTTCTGAAGGTGCGCGGACGCTACCGAGAATTCGCGCCGCTGGAAACGCCGACTCTGGGGGCGCTGACGCGGAATACGCGCGTGGCGACAAACGTGTACGAGGTCCTGCACGCGGCGCGCGGGAAAGAGGTCTTGTTCTTCCCGGCTCGGTTCGATGCCCATGAAGTGCAGGCGGGTGACGGTTATGCCTACCATATCGCCGTCCAGCTTTTCAACCACATGTCCGGCCATAGCGTGACAAGTGCGGTCTCCACCGACGAGCAGGGTGACTGGTGGGGCGGGGCGGGCGGCGGCACCGTCGCCCACGCCGCCATCGCCTGCTTCCTGGGGGACACGGCCGAGACCGTCTTGCAGTTCGCCCGCCTGCTCCCCCCGCACGTCCCGCGCATCGCCTTGGTGGACTTCAACAACGACTGCGTTGGCGACAGCCTGCTGACGATGAAGGCGCTGTTCACGCGCTACATGGAACTGGAAACGCAGGGGCAGCACGAGGAGGCCCGGAAGTACGTCCTGCACGGCGTCCGCCCCGACACGGCCGGCAGCCTCCGGGACCGCAGCGTCGAGCCGCTCGGCGACAAGCGCCTGGACAAAGGCGTCAACCCGCGCTTGGTCTACACGCTGCGCCGCGAGATAGACAGCGCTTACGAGAACTGGGACATCCCGTTCCAGTGGCTGGAGCGGGCGCGTGCCTACTGCAAGGCCGTCAAGATCACCGTGACGGGCGGCTTCACGCCGCGCAAGATCCGCGAGTTCGAGGACAACGCCGTCCCCGCCGACGTTTACGGCGTCGGCTCGTACCTGTTCAGCAACTCCACTGACGAGGGCACCAACAACGACTTCACAGCGGACATCGTGCGTGTCAAGCTTCAAGGTGAGTGGCACGATCTGGCGAAAGTGGGGCGGCGCGTGGGCGAGAACCTGCTGCTGAGGCCGGTGGACTGGGGGGAGATCTGACCTACCCCCGCCGCGAGCGGCAATCCCTCCCTGTTAGGGAAGGGTGAGGATGGAGAAGATCGGCAAAGAGTCTTTTTCTTACCCTCCCTTAACAGGGGAGGGTCGGCGCTTGCGCCGGGGAGAGGTCGCCTTGACTTCCCCGCGCCCCTTCGGCTACAATAACTGCATTATTCCAGCCGTAGTCCATTCAATGCTATCACCATCCGGGAGAACTCTCTTATGACCACGCCGCCCCAACAGCGGATGCTGTCCCAGCGCGCGATCCACGCCGCTCCCTCGCCGACCCTGGCGATCACCGCCAAGGCTAACGCCCTGAAAGCGCAGGGCAAAGACGTCATCTCCTTCGGCGCGGGCGAGCCGGACTTCGACACCCCCCAGAACGTCAAGGACGCCGCTGTCGCCGCCCTGGCGAGAGGCGACACCAAGTACACGCCTTCCTCGGGGACGGTCGCGCTCAAAGAAGCCATCATCGCAAAGCTCAAGCGCGACAACGGGCTGACCTATTCGCGCAACGAGATCATCGTCTCGTGCGGGGCCAAGCACTCTATCTATAATCTTATGCAGGCTCTGCTCGATCCCGGCGACGAGGTCGTCATCCCCGCCCCCTACTGGGTTTCCTACCCGGAGCAGGCCAAGCTCGCTGACGGTGTCCCCGTCGTCGTGCCGACCGACGAAAGCATGGGTTTCCTCGCCTCGGCGGCGCAGATCGAGAGCCACCTCACCGACAAGACCAAGCTCGTCATCGTCAACTCGCCCTCCAACCCGACCGGCGCGGTCTACACGCCCCAGGCCCTCCGGGACATCTCCGACCTGTGCGTCGGGCGCGGCATTTATCTGATGTCCGACGAGATCTATGAGAAGATCTTGTACACGGGCAGCGAGTTCGTGTCGCCCGCCTCGTTCAGCGAAGCGGCCAAAGCCATGACCATCACCATCAACGGCTTTTCCAAGGCACACGCCATGACCGGCTGGCGCCTGGGTTATGCCGCCGCAGACCTTGACATCGTGGCGGCCATGTCCAAGATCCAGGACCAGAGCACGTCCAACCCGACCTCCATCACGCAGGCGGCGGGCGTGGAAGCCCTGAACGGTCCGCAGGAGCCGGTCGAGATGATGCGGTCGGCCTTCCAGGAGCGGCGCGACTTTATCATGTCTGCCTTGAACGACATCCCCGGCGTCCGCTGCCTCAATCCGGGCGGGGCCTTTTACGTCTTCCCCAACGTCTCCGCACTCTATGGGAAGTCTTGGACGCCCCACGGCGACGCCCCGCGCACCATCGGCGGTTCGGACGATCTGGCCGCCTATCTGCTCGAATCCTACGAGGTCGCCGTCATCCCCGGCTCCGGGTTTGGGGCCGACAGCAACATCCGGCTTTCCTATGCGACCTCGATGGAGAACATCCAGCGCGGCGTCGCCCGCATCGCCGAGGCCGCACAGGCGCTGCAATGAGCGAAGGCGGCGGCGAGGACGCGGACCTGCGGGCGGAAGCCTTGAAGCGCGGTCTGCCCATCCAGGACATGGACCTCTTGCGCCAGGCGTTAACTCACAAGTCGCTCGTCCCCGACCGCCCCTTGGAGAGCAATGAGCGCCTGGAATTCGTGGGCGACTCGGTGCTTGGCCTGGTCGTCGTCGAGTATCTGTACGCCCAGTTCCCCAAGCGCGGTGAGGGCGAACTAGCACAGGCCAAGGCTCTGATCGTCTGCAAGGACGCCCTCGCCGCCGCCGCCCGCCGCCTGGATCTCGCGCCCCTCATCCGCCTGGGCCGGACCGAGGAGGCGATGGGGGGCCGCAACCGCGACAGCATCATCGCCGACGCTGTGGAGGCTTTGGTCGCCGCTATCTACCGGGAAAGCGGTTACGAGACCGCTCGCGAGTTTCTCTTAGGCATTCTAGCCCCCGAGATCGCCGGCGTCAACCGCAACCGCGACTGGCGCGACCCCAAGACCGTCTTGCAGGAACTGCGTCAGGCCGACCACCTCTCGTCCCCCGTTTATCAGGTGACCTCGGAACACGGCAGGCCGCACGATAAAGTATTTACCGTGGACGTCCTGCTGGACGACAAGGTCGCCGGGACGGGCAGCGGCAAGACGAAAAAAGAGGCCCAGCGGACGGCGGCGGAGGCGGCACTTGGAACCCACCCCGTCGCTGTCGCTCCGACCCTCCCGAAACGGGAGGGTTGACGGGAGGGTTATCGTGGGGTCTTCACTGGTGAACTGCGCCTCTTTAAGCCCCTCTCTGTGACTTCGCTTACTTAACGTAACAGCTACCCAATCATCACACGAAACCCACCACAAACCTTCTCAGCCCACCCTCCCGTTTCGGGAGGGTCGGAGCGACAGCGCCGGGGTGGGTTCTGAAAGTATACTATGCAGCACACGGCGGAAATCGGAATCTTCGGCGGCAGCGGCTTTTATGAGTTCGCCGAGGGCGACATCGAGGAAATCAAGGTCGAGACCCCCTACGGCCCGCCGAGCGACACCGTCGCCCTGATGACCGTCGCGGGCCGGCGGGTCGCGTTCCTGCCCCGGCACGGCAAAACGCACTCGCTCCCACCGCACAAGGTCCCCTACCGGGCGAACTTGTGGGCGCTCAAAAGCCTCGGCGTGACGCGCGTCCTGGCCCCAAGCGCCGTCGGGTCGCTCCAGGCGCACATCGCGCCGGGCGATTTCGTGGTCAACGACCAGTTCGTGGACCGGACGAGCGGGCGCGCGGACACCTTCTATGACGGCCCCGTCGTCACCCATGTTTCCTCCGCCGACGCCTACTGCCCGCAGCTCCGCGCCCTCGCCATCGAGGCCGCGAAACAGAACAACGTCACCGTCCATGAGGCCGGCACCAGCGTCGTCATCCAAGGCCCGCGCTTCTCCTCCAAGAGCGAAAGCCGCTGGTTCACGCGCATGGGCTGGGACACCGTCACCATGACCCAGTATCCCGAGGTCATTCTGGCCCGCGAGTTGTCCCTGTGCTACGTCACCCTGTCCCTCGTCACCGACTACGACGCCGGCCATGTCGCCGAGGTCGCCGCCGTCGAGACTCATCATGTCCTGGAAGTGCTGGCCCAGAACACCGCTAACGTCAAGAATGTCCTCAAGACCATCCTCGCCGCCC